>NZ_VPDK01000039.1:0-29134 GCF_013417725.1 Acinetobacter sp. YH12233 | reverse complement strand
CTCATGAAATACGGTATTCTGATGTGACAAAACCTGAATCCTGGTCGTTAAAGTGTTTGTTTGCACTCATATTTTAACTGTTAGGACTCAGGTTTTTTTATTTAAAGCAAACTATGGGACAGCAGTGCCTTCGGGTGCTTTTTTTATTGTGGCCTTAACGCAGCCTAAGCTTATTTTGTAAAACAGGACTACACAGTAAAATCCCACAAAAAATCAGCCCTAATCCGAGCAGGCTATAGAGATCCGGAACTTCCTGCCAGAATAAATAGCCCCATAAGCCAGCGAAGAAAATCGCAATATAGTTCACTGGTCCAATCTGACCAGCAGGTGCCAGTTTATAAGCATTGGATAGAAATAACTGGCTGGTATTTGCCAATAAACCGGCTGCAATTAAATAACCGAGTTCAGTCAGGGTATAAGGACGCCAATGCCAGAACATTGGAATCATGAAAATCAGGGTGCCGATCAGACAGAAATAAAACACAATTCGTTCTGGTGGTTCGGTCTGGGTCAATGCGCGAACCGTGACAAAAGCCATAGCAGCCAAGAAGCTGGCACTCAAGCCAATCACAGACATTAGGTTAAATAAACCGGAATCAGGCTTAGCTACGCACAACACGCCAATAAAACCGATCGCAGCAGCCAGTAACATGCTTTGAGTGACTTTTTCTTTTAGAAACAGCCAAGCAATCAGCGGAATAAAAATTGGTGAGGAATAGGTAAAGACCATGGCATTGGAGAGCTTTAAATGTGCAATGGCATAGAAAAATCCATACATCGCCGTCAGACCTGCGACAGAACGCCAGGTGTGCATCCAGAGTTTTTCAGTTTTAAAAAAGTTAATGCCTTTATTGAAGATTAAAGGAAGAAAAATAAACAGGCCGACAAAATTCCGGAAAAATACCACAGTGGCATTGTCAACGGTGTGTGAGGCGAAGCGGATACAGACGCCCATGACTGAAAACAAAAAAGCGGAACAGGTCAGAAAGACAATTGCCTTAACCAGATGCGAGGGGGAGGCTACACTCATGAGGGAACTTAGCTAGAAAATCTGTGGATATTCTAGCTGAAAATCCCTAACTCATTCTGACTATTGTGCCAGTTGTGCTTCGAGTAACTTGATTTGTTCCTCTTTGAGTTTAATCAGCTCATCCGCATCACTATGCTGTTGCTTCAGGCTTTTTTCCTGCTCATTGAGCTGTTGCTGAATATCTTCCAGTTTGGCAATTTCTTCTTTCGCCAAAGTGGCATTTTCAGTGACTTCTTCTCTTATAATAGAGGCATCGACCAAGACATTTTCAGAAGTAGGCACAATTTCTTCCGGTTCAGGTTCTGCTTTAGGTGCAGCTTGTGTCACCGGTGCGTGCATCAAGTCACCCTGATGTGCCGGTAATGTTTCATTTTGCGTGAGAAAAAACTGTGTAATTATTAAAACAGCAATAATCACAACAATTAATCCACTCACTATTCCCCATAAAAGTTTAGGATTTTGTCGATGATCTAGAGTCATTTAGGTTCCCGAAATTATTCTTTTGGCTGACGGGGTTTAAACTGAATCACACCAATTTCATCCGGAACGGCTGGTGACTCAGGTTCCTCGATATGGGTAGGACGGTTTTCTTCATACCCACATTCGATACATTCAATCCATTCAGCTTCACCAGAGGTCAGCATAACGATCCGATCCAACGCCTGACATTTAGGACATTTTGCGCCTGCAATGAAACGACGTTTGATAGCCATCATACTCACCCTGTGATTTACTTAAAAACGTAGTTTAAGCGTTTTTAGAGCGGTTCGTCCAACCTTGATGACGTAACAAAGCATCTATTTTTGGCTCGCGTCCGCGGAAATTGATAAATGCGTCAAGTGCTGTATCTTTTCCGCCAACTGCTAGAATTTTTTGTCTAAACTGCTTTCCGGTTTCAGTGTTAAAAATTCCTTCTTCTTCGAAGCGATCGAAGGCATCACTGGCCAAAACTTCTGCCCATTTATAAGAATAATAGCCCGCTGCATATCCACCCGCGAAGATATGACTGAAGCTGTGCTGGAATCGGTTATATGCTGTAGTAGGTAAAACGGCATATTTTTCACGAATCTCGTTTAAGGTTGCCTGAATCTGTTCAGCACTCAATGCCGGATTGGCACGGTGAATGGTCAGGTCGAATAAAGCAAATTCCAGCTGACGCAAAGTTTGCATACCGGACTGGAAGAAACGGGCATCTAATAAAGCTTTTAACAAGTCAGCAGGTAAGACTTCCTTGGTTTCGATATGTTCGCTGAGCAGGTTTAAACTGTCCTGATCCCAGGCCCAGAATTCCATAAACTGGCTTGGTAGTTCGACAGCATCCCAATCCACGCCATGCGTACCAGCCACGGCAATATTGTCCACCTCTGTCAGCATATGATGCAGACCGTGACCAAACTCATGAAACAGGGTAATCACTTCATCATGAGTCAGTAGTGCAGGGCGGTTACCCACAGGTGGAGTAAAGTTTGCTACCATATAACAGATTGGTTTTTGCAGGCCTTCAGCAATTTGCATGCGTGAACGGAAGCCGCTCATCCAGGCACCGCCACGTTTGCCCTGACGTGCATAGAGATCGAAATAGAAACCGCCAATCACTTCGCCCTGATCTTCCAGTTCAAAATAACGCGTATCTGGATGCCAGACTGGCGCTTCACGTTCAACCACCTGAATGTCATATAAACGTTTCAGGATACTGAACAGGCCTTGCAGAATTTTTGGAGCCGGGAAGTAGGGTTTTAGCGATTCCTGAGACAGATTAAACTGCTGCATTTTCAGCTTTTCAGAATAGTAACTGCTGTCCCAGGGCTTTAATTCAGTAATACCATCTTTAGCAGCAATGGCTTTCAGTTCAGCCACTTCCTGTTTAGCAGGCGCACGGGCATGTTCCGCCAGATCACGCAGGAATTCATCGACAGCTTCGACATTTGGCGCCATTTTGCTGGCCAGCGAATATTCGGCATAGTTATTAAAGCCTAATAGTGCTGCCATTTCCTGACGTAATTTCAGGATTTCTTCCATGATGGCTGTATTGTCAAATTCAGTCTGTTCGGACTGATCTGACGCGCGTGTGGTATAGGCTTTATAGAGTTCTTCACGCAGGCCACGATCTTCGGCATGAGTCATAATTGCCAGATAAGACGGGAAATCTAAAGTGGCAACCGGCTGATCCAGTTCACGTTGCTGGCCATACTGTTTTAAGAGTTCAATATTGCTTTCAGACAGGCCCGCTAATTCTTCTTCCTTAAGCGGTCTGAAATAAGCTTGAGTTGCATCCAGTACATGATTGGAGAAATCTGAGGAAAGTTGTGACAAACGTGCAGAAATTTCTGCATAGCGTTTTTTGGCTTCACCCTCTAGAGCCACACCTGACAATTTAAAGTCACGTAGCGCCAGTTTAATTGCACTTTGCTGAGCTTCCGGCAGTTCATTGAAGACCGGTGCATCCTGTACATGCTGATAGGTTTGATATAGCGCCGTATGCTGGCCCAACTGGGTATAGTAATCACTTAGACCCGGTAATAATGCCTGATAGACATCACGGGTTTCACTATTATTCATGACTGCGTTGAGATGCGACAAAACACCCCAGGACTCGCTCATATTATTTTCTAGCGTGTCGACCTGTTTCAGAACAGCAAGTTGTTCCTGGACAGTATCAGGTGTCTGGTTCAGTTCATTTAGAAATTGCAAACCTTGCTGAATGCAGTTTTCAATTTTTTGTTTAAGATCTGCCAGCGTAATCTGATCGAATTGTGGAACGGGTAAAGTTGCTTTTTCTAATGTCATGTCGTTTCTGCCGAAGTCATTTCCTGTGTTAAATCTAGATGTAGGGCTTATTGGCAGGGAAATCAAGCATACGACGGTATTATTTATTCGACTTCAGACTGGATCCTGATCTCTTCAATCTCATGCACAATGCTGCCTAAATTACTTGTTGTAAGCTTAAGCTGTAGTTCAACGGGTTTATTTTGATAAAGCAGAAACTCAGAAGCAGATAACTCCATAACCGGTAAATGTCTATATTCTGTGTCAAAGGCATAAGAGATATGATTTCGAACACCTTTGAATTTCCCAGCCTGAGTAGTAATCGAAATACTGTTAGTTTCGCCTGTCAGCTTCGTATAAAGATAGGGTGGATAGGTGGTCAGATTAATCCAAAGTGCTGAGATCATGACCGAAGGAAAGATAAAAAGACTATAAAAATTGGGGCACTTTCTGAAATTACGCCAATGATAAGGTGGAAACCATAAACCATGCTGTTTGAGTCTTATAAAATACAGCAATATTCCAATACATATGACACAGCTTATAATCAATGCAAAATAATTCGTAAGTGGCGTTGCTACAAAATTAAAATACTTGAGTGCAATAAAGTCACTGAGGATCAAAATCGTAAAAATTAGAATCGCATAGATATGTAAATGCTGTTTATTATTTGATGCAATAAGCATGATATTTTTTTAGTCGTTATTTAACTGCATTATAAAATAAAAAGAGCGCCGTAGCGCTCTTTTTATGATCATCAGAAATTATTCAGTCTTGGCTTTTGCATTCGACTTTTTCTTTTTGATCTTGGCTTTTTTCTTTACTTTATCTTTAGCCTTTGCTTCAGACTTTCCTGCAGATTTTTTAGCAGGCTTTTTGCTGTAGGAACTGGGCTTGGATTTGTCTTTTTTGCGTCGTATGGGCTGTTCTCCATCATCACTGGGCTGGGCTTTTTGCGCACACTCATGATTATTGAAGACTTCCTCTTTTGCTTCCGGACGTGGTGCAGGTTTTTTTTCTGCGACACGTGGAGCACGGGCGCGAATTGGACGACCCGCATGAGTCAGTTGCTGGATCAATTCAAAGTCAATTTTGCGTTCTTCCAGATTGACTCCAGCGACCTTGATCTTGACTTCATCACCCAGACCAAAGATCTGGCCACGGTTCTGGCCGACCAGACTCTGGCTGCTTTGATCAAAGACAAAGAAGTCATCGCCCAACTGGCTAACATGCACCATACCATCGACATAGAGGTCTTTCAGCGTGACAAACAAACCAAATTCAGCCGTTGCACTGATAATTCCGACGAACTCTTCACCAAGATGTTGCTGCATATAGTGACATTTCAGCCAGGTCGTTACAGAGCGGGAGGCTTCATCAGCACGGCGTTCTGTCGCTGAGAAATGCTCACCGGCATCATCTAAAGATGCACCTGAAATTGGATATGGCTTTTTACTCAAATGAGCTTTGATAGCACGATGTAATAACAGATCCGGGTAACGGCGAATTGGAGAAGTGAAGTGTGTATACGCTTCATAAGCCAGACCAAAGTGACCAGCATTGTCGGCACCGTAATAGGCCTGCATCATGGAGCGTAATAACACGGCATGAATACTTGGCGCATCAATCCGGTCTTTGGTCGCTTCAATCACCGCTTGATAGTCAGCTTGGGTTGGCTGTTCCGGGAATGGCAGACCCAGCAGTTTCACGAAATCACGAACTTTCTGGATACGTGAGAACTCAGGGGGTTGATGCACCCGGTACAGCATCGGTATTTCATTTTTCAATGCATATTCAGCTGCTGCAACGTTGGCTAGCAACATACATTCTTCAATCAGCTTATGCGCGTCATTGCGGGTACGTGGCAGAATCTCATTAATACCACCCAGCTCATCGAAAGTCATATAGGTTTCAATGGTTTCGAATTCCATCGCATTACGTTCAGCACGTAAGCCTTTTAGAATCTGATACAACTGGAACAGGGTATTTAGTGATTTACGTACACTACGATCTTCAGTGATTGCTGTACTGTCACCTTCAAAATACTTCGCGACCTGATCATAGGTCAGACGTGCCTTGGAATGCATGACTGAAGGATAGAATTCATACCCAGTGACTCGGCCAGCACGTGACAGTTTCAGGTCACAGACCATGCACAGGCGATCGACATTCGGATTTAATGAACACAGGCCATTAGAGAGTGCTTCAGGCAACATTGGTAAAACGAAGTGTGGGAAATACACGGATGTCCCGCGTTCTTGCGCTTCATCATCCAGTGGTTTGCCCGGACGTACATAATGACTCACATCAGCAATTGCCACGACGACACGATAACCACCGCCCGGACGTTTTTCTGCATAGACCGCATCATCAAAGTCACGTGCATCTTCCCCGTCAATGGTGACAAGCGCTAAATCACGTAGATCGACACGGCCGTCACGGTCTTTGGCAGAAGGCTCTTTAAAGCTTTCCGCTTCTTTCAAGACTTCTTCAGGGAATTCATATGGCAGGCCATATTCCAGAATCGTCTGTGGAATGATGATTTCGGTATCGGCTTTGTCTGCCATCGACTGCACAATATGGCCAGTCGCAAATTCTTCTTTGGTTGGGTAGGTATCAATTGCCACGCGGATTGAATCGCCGACTTTGACCTGGGCATGCTCGATCAGCTCTTTTTCTAGAGTAATAGGCTGATGTGCATTTGGATTAGCTGGCTGAACAAAATATTCGCCTTCATATTCAGACACTTTACCAATGATCTGTTTGACACGATGCTGCAAAACCTCGGTAATAAAGCCCCAGGCCTTACCTTTGCGGTCTACTGAGGTCTGACGGACTTTGACACGGTCACCGTTAAAGACCTGACGCAATTCACGTTCAGGTAAGAGCAGGTCATCTTCACCTGAAATATTGGCTGTGCCGCTTCCCTTGGAGTTGATATATACCGTTGCTTCATGCTCAGGCTGTTCCGCCGCGATCTGGAACTTGTAACCGTCTTTCATCAATTGCCCGTCACGTACCATCGCAATCAGACGATGGCTCAGGGCATCAATACTTTTTTGATCGGCAATTTCAAAATATTCCACCAGGTCAGCATGGGACAGGGCAGTTTTTTCTTCTATAGTTTCGAGAATCAGGGTACGGCTTGGAATAGGGTTGTCATAACGTTCGGCTTCAGCTTTTGCTTCAGGATCGACCCAATTTTTCATCATATCTTTAAAGTGTCCTTGGAGATAGGTTTAGCATAAGTCATGTCAGTGCAGACTGCACGTAAATGATTGCAATAATCTGTTTAAGTTTTCGATTTTTGGCTAATTTTAGATAACTGGAAATTTATCGGGTTTTTTCAGGACTTAAATGACTAAAAACAGGGAAATTGTTTAAAAAGTATTTAAACGAGCAAAAATATGCAGTTTTTTTTCAAGCTGTGCTTGCAGTGCTATGCCGAAATTTGTATTATGGCGGCACGTTACGGTGAGATGGGTGAGTGGCTGAAACCACGTCCCTGCTAAGGACGCATACGGGCAACTGTATCGAGGGTTCGAATCCCTCTCTCACCGCCACTTTACTTATGTCGCGCTCATAGCTCAGCTGGATAGAGCACTTGGCTACGAACTAAGGGGTCGGGAGTTCGAATCTCTCTGAGCGCACCAATAAGTAAACCGGAAAATAACGCAGTCTAATAAAGACGACACAAGTTACGCGCTCATAGCTCAGCTGGATAGAGCACTTGGCTACGAACTAAGGGGTCGGGAGTTCGAATCTCTCTGAGCGCACCAACTTGAACAATGAACCGCACATGTTGCGGTTTTTTTGTGCCTAAAATTTACAGAATCCGCCTGAATCACATGCTAAAAATAAATCCTAGATGACTCAATAAAAATAAGGGCAGCGTAATGAGAAAAATTATTGTCCAGGAATTTCTGACTCTAGATGGTGTAATGCAGGCACCCGGCGGCCCGGAAGAAGATACATCTGGTGGCTTTCAATATGGTGGCTGGGTGGCGCCGTATTTTAGTGCTGAACCCGATGCAGCATTTGATCGCATCATGCAAAAATGGATGCAGTCTACCGATATTCTGATTGGTAAGAATACCTTTCAGATTTTTGAGCCTTACTGGCCGAAGCATGCTGAAGACTGGCCAGGAATTAATGAAGTAAATAAATATGTGCTATCCACCAGTTTGGATCACTTGGACTGGCAAAATACGATCTTTCTAAAAAGTATTGATGAGATCATTAACCTGAAGGCTTCAGGGGAGGGGAATATTCGGGTGTATGGCAGTGCTGCAGTGGTACAGGCGCTTTTTAAACATGATCTTGTGGATGAACTCTATTTAATAATGACCTTTCCTATAATATTGGGCAAAGGAAAACGTCTATTTGCTGAAGACTCTATGCCAGCAGCATTTGCACTGACAGATCATCAAGTGACTTCAAATGGCGTGGTATTGAGCTGTTATCAGCGGGCAGGCAAGGTTAAAACTGGCCTGGTTGGAGAATAGCTCTATTAGGCTGTGAGCAAATGAATATGAGGTAACTGAAAGATTAATTTAGCTAATCCTGAAATTTTGCCAAGTCTGGGTTATTGCTTTTAACTCTAAATTTGCAGGAATTTTCATCAAAAAAACTGAAATATTGTAGTATCGTTTAATTACTGTACGTTCGGTTATAATTTTATTAAAAAACACTTAACAAGTGCTGAAAACTCTATATAATGCACCCCATCAAGACGTCGCGCTCATAGCTCAGCTGGATAGAGCACTTGGCTACGAACTAAGGGGTCGGGAGTTCGAATCTCTCTGAGCGCACCAATCTTGATAAAGAATTCTGAAAAAACCGCACATTGATGCGGTTTTTTTACGTCTTTAGTTTTTAATTTTTCATATAAAAAACCAATAATTAGACATGAACTTAAGATTTTAATTTCTGCTGTACTTTTAAGGCATAGACGGTATTACCACCAACTGCCGGCAACATGTCATGATAGGGAAGGCTGCGCATGGCTTTCAGTAAAAAAGGCGCCTGATCATGAATTTTCATGGAACTGGTGATTTGGAATAGCGTTCCCTGAGATTGCGGCAAAAGCTTCATTCCACCCCGTACAAATTTTAAATCTCCGCCATTAGCATAGAATTGGTTTTGTAAGGTATTTGGCTGTTCAAAACGCATTTTAAAATTAAAGGGAATCTGAATGACGCCCAAGCCGACTGATACCTTGTAGTTGGCATCAATACTTTGCGGGTTGACTGGGTTCAGTTCCACTTTTTTGATTTGTCGCGGAAAGAGTTTCTGGCTGGCCTGAGCCGATAACCAAGGCTGCAGCTTCTCAGTTGGATGTGAGAAATATTGATAGGTAGTACTGAATCTTAGATTTTCTGAACCTTTACCGGCCTTGACCTGATAATTGGGCAAAATAAAGCTGACAGGTTGTCCTGATTTTTGACTAAGCTGGGCAATTTTCTGAGTTTGCTGATTGCTGAGCTGAACTTGGGGTATTGCCATATTTAAAATTGTAGCAGCAGGATATTTAAAACGCTGTTGTAAAGCTTCAAGCAGAAAGGCATTGGTGCCAGCAGGAATGCCGAGTTTGGCTTCCGGCAGGGTATTTAGAATCTTGCTAAATAGAAAACCTCGCGGCTGGTTTAGATCACCCCATTGCGTCACCGTTACTAAGGTTTTATTGGGGCTCAGTGCAAACCATTCCAGCTTTCCGGCCCCATAGGGAATTGGCGCGTCCAGAATTAGTGTGCTGATACTGTTATTTTCCAGATGATGCTGCATCACCACAGTTTCTTTAAAGTTTAAGACCGGGATTGGGGTAGGAATATGCACCTGATATTTGACTTGTTGAATGCTACCTTGCTGTTCAATCACCTTGGCGGATTTTAGGGTCGGAAACAGGCCGACATAATTCGGATAATGTTGCAGTAATTTTTCGACTTGTGCTTCGGATGCAGGCAAGACTACAGCCGCACTATAAAACTGGGATTTGCTACTAGAAGCCGTTTTAAAAGTCGGTAGATGGGTTTTGCTGGCAGGATGCGCATAAATCAGGATACGTTCGCCAGTGAGTTCAGCCAGTTGCTGAGAATTGCCTTGAAATACATCAAGACTGCTTGGCAGATTAGGGGTCCATGGCGTTATTTTTGCAAAAGCCGGTGAGATTGCACATAAGGTACTACTTATCAGCAGATAGGGGATTAATCCTTTCATCCAATATCCTGTTGTGTATTTTTTGTTTTAATCATGATTTATTTAAAACTAAATTCAGTTATTTCCAAAGCAAAGTTATGTAATTGATAGCATAAGCCATGAGTTTTAAGCATATTTTGATATAGTATGGATCAGGATTTTATATTTTTGATGTGATGCTATGACTGAGTTAGCACCAACTTTATCCACCCGTTATTATCTTACTTTAGAAGAATCTCAGGATGGATTTGCTCTGGCCACTTTTGGCAAAAAACAGATTTCACGCTTTCTGACGCCTTTGGTTAGCATCGGGATTATTATCTGGGGCTTCTCAATGGACCTGAATGGGGTTGGCCGTTATTATGTGGCATTGGGTGCCTTCTTCCTGATTTTACAGGGCATCATGCGCTACTGGTTCCTGCCGATGATGTTTAAGCGCCAGTTTGTAAAATATCAGTTTGGAAAAAGTGAACAAGGCATTGACCTGTTTCAGGACTATGCAGAAATTTTCAATAACGGACGTAGCAAGGTCGTGCATTATAATGAAGTACAAAGTTTTGCTATCGGCAAGCTGACCTATATGCTGGAACTGAAAAACCGTACAGTGGTGATTGTGCCAAAACGTGCCTTTAAAGATGGTACTGAGCAAAGCATTTTCGAAAATACCTTCAAGAAATAAGACAGATCAAGAACAGGAAAGAGATCATGAGTACACGTCCATCGAAAATTGTTTGTGTCGGTCGCAGTTATGCTGATCATGCCAAAGAGCTTGGAAATGCGGTACCTGATCGTCCTGTGCTGTTTATCAAGCCACCGAGTGCTTTGACATCACTGGATGCTGGTATTGAATGGAATCCGGACTGGGGTAACTGTCATTATGAGTGTGAACTAAGTTTGCGTATTGACCGTACCTTAAGCAAGGAAAATGATCCTGCCAAAGTTTTGCAGGCAATTGGTGCTGTGACTTTAGGTCTGGATTTGACCTTACGTGATCTGCAGGATGACCTTAAGAAAAAAGGTCAACCTTGGGAACGGGCCAAAGCTTTTGATGGTTCTTGTGTACTTGCAGACTGGATACCGGTAGCCGATGTCATTACTGACTGGAAAGATGTGCACTATACGCTGGAGATCAATGATGAGCTGCGTCAAAAAGGCGATACAGCTTTATTGATTTTTGATATCGCAACTTTATTGGCAGACATTAGTCAGTTATTTACACTGGAAGAAGGTGATGTAGTGATGACCGGTACACCAGCAGGGGTGGCAGCCTTGCAATCTGGTGATCAATTGAAAATGACCCTAAAAGGCCAAAATCAGGATTATGTCTGGACGACATTTGTAAAGTAAGACCGGATTTTTGAGATCAAGGAGCCGAAGGGCTCCTTTATTTTGTTTAGAAAAGTGTAATGAGCAAGGGATAATTTATCAGACTGATCAGGCACGGTTGCCATTCAGTTTCTAGATATAAATTGGATAGCGTCTAAATCGTTTTTTACGCATCACGAATATTGCCTGAATCCCCCCATCGTATGTCTATTTTGATGTTATATCTTCTACTTCTAACATTTTTAGTATGTAGCGGCTCCAATCAAGAACGGGAATATATTTGAATCATCGTCAGGCACTAGATGTCAAAGCATCTGCCATCATGTTTGTACTGTGTATGTTGTGGGGTTTGCAGCAGGTCGTACTGAAGTGGGCGGCCAGTGATATTTCTGCCCTGATGCAAATTGCATTACGTTCAGCCTTATCTGCACTTATGGTTTATCCTTTAATTCAGCAGAGTGTACGCCGTCAGCTTTGGAATGCACGATACTTATCTGCGGGTTTACTGGTTGGTGTGCTGTTTGCCGCTGAATTTTATCTGGTGGGTGAGGCGCTGCGTTATACCTCAGCTTCGCATACCATTGTCTTGCTCTATACTGCACCAATTTTTGTGGCTTTGGGCTTGCACTGGAAACTGCCGGCGGAACATTTGTCTCATGTGCAATGGGGAGGAATTTTTCTTGCCTTTAGTGGTATTGTGGTGAGTTTCCTGCTGCGCCCGCAGACAGGATCTGCTTTACAATCTCATGCCTTATGGGGAGATTTTCTGGCGCTACTGGCGGGCGTGTTCTGGGCAGCCACGACCGTGAGTCTACGTTTGAGCTCGCTGGCTGAAGCGCCTGCAACCCAAACCTTATTCTATCAATTGCTGATCGCTGGCATGGTATTGTTGCCTTTGTCCTTTTTGACTGGGCAAGCCAGTATCCAATGGACGACCTTGTCTATTTCTAGCCTGATTTTTCATACGGTGGTGATTTCCTTCGCCAGTTATCTGATCTGGTTCTGGATGCTAAAACATTATCTGGCTTCACGATTAGGGGTATTTTCCTTTTTAACACCAGTATTTGGCATGCTGTTTGGCGTGTTAATTCTAAATGAGCATATCGAGATCAATTTCATTGTTGGGACCTGTATGGTGATGCTGGGCGTGATTCTGGTGAGTTTACAGGGATGGTTAAACAAGCCTGTGCCTCAGATCAAGACTCAAACCTCTATATAAAAATCCGGTCAATGAAAATAACGACACTTAGTTTTTGGATTATAGCTTTAATGACAGCAAGGATGATTATCTGCTGACAATTGATCCAATTCATTTAAAAAAATCCTCTCAAAAGAGAGGATTGAATTTATTTACTGCGGAACAGTTCTGATAATGGAAAACTGAGCTTTTCTTCCAGAAACTGATCAGTTTCATTCAGTTTAGGTGAGAACTTTTGCATCCAGAGATCATCAGTATGCACATCAGTCAGATGCTGTTTGCGCGGCAATGGATAAGGAAGCTGTAGATAAAAATTCCAGAAGCTGACCTGATCCAGATCGCGTACCAGCACATATTCATTGTCATCTGTACGTTTAATCAGATTCTGTTTTTCAAGCATGCTGACATAGCTAGGCCAGCGTCCAATTTCATCCCGTCCCAAAACTTCTAGTGCCTGGGCTTCACTGACACTTTCACCAGTTTTCTGCTTTTTATAAAACAGTTCTAATAGATCCAGCAACATGACGATTGGATGGCGCTTATTGTCCTGTCCAGATTCGAATGCAGTCAGGGCATAGCTGATTTCCACGCCCAGCAATACAATAATCCAGGACAGATAAATCCAGAGCAGGAAAATAGGGACAGCTGCGAAAGCTCCGTAAACAATTTCATAACTGGTAAAGTTTGACATCAAAAAGCCGAACAGGTTTTTCAGAAGTTCGAAGACGATGGCACTAAACAGACCGGCAATAAAAGCTGATTTGAGCGGTACACTCCGATTGGGAATAGTCCAGTTCAGAATAAAAAAGCCAAGCACGGTCAGAGAAAAAGATATTACCCAGAGAATAAAGGCACCATCCAGTTCATAACCGGCAAAGTTATTACTGAGAATATTCATGGAGGCCAAAGTAGAAGAAATCACAAAGGCGCTGCCCAGCAAAATTGGACCAAGTGAAATTATGGTCCAGTAACGCATAAAACCGATAATGCCACCGCGGGTTTCAGTCACACGCCAGATCCGGTTAAAGACCGTTTCGATACTACTGAGCATCAGTACTGTTGTGATAAATAAGAAAAGAATACCGATAATAGTTAAATTGCTGGACTTCTCCGTGAAGGCATTGAGGGCTTTATCGAAAGCGATCGTTGTTTTAGGTAAAAAGTTACTATAGATCAGCTGTTGGAGCTGTTGTCGTGCCGGTTCCAATGCTCTGATTGAAGAGATAATGACCAGAAACACGGTCAGCATCGGAACTACAGCAAACAGGGTAGTATAGGTCAGTGAACCAGCCTGCTCACGACATCGGTCAGCCTCGAAACGCCGTAGTACAAATAAAATAAATTGAAACCAGTGTTTTTCATAAAAAGGTAACTTCTTTAAATATTCAACGATCATGCGCTTTCAATCTCAATTTTTTTATTCATCATGAATTTTCATTCTTCAGCTTACCCAAAAAAGTTGCGAAATACCGTATAGTTTTATTTTTTTAAGTAATGAATAAGAACTTTATGCAACCTTATGTCCTTGTTTTATATTACAGCAAATATGGCTCAACCAAAGAAATGGCGCATCTGATTGCGAATGGTGTTGAAGCAGCAGGAATGGCTGTAAAAATTCGTACTGTTCCAAATATTGCGACCGTAGTGAAAGAAGCAGAGCCGAGTATTCCGGCAGAAGGTGATATCTACTGTACTTTAGATGATCTTGCCCAGTGTGCTGCTTTGGCATTAGGTTCACCCACCCGTTTTGGGAATATGGCTTCAGAAATGAAATACTTTTGGGATCAGACCACCAGTTTATGGCTGAATGGTGCTTTGCATGGCAAGCCAGCCTGTGTTTTTACCGCGTCAGGCTCAATGCATGGCGGACAGGAAAGTACTTTACTGACGATGCTACCGCCATTGTTTCATCACGGTATGATGATCATGGGATTAAGCAATGCGACACCAGCTTTGTCTAATACTAAAAGTGGTGGTACGCCTTATGGCGCAAGTCATGTGAGTGGCCCACGACATGACCAAGGCTTAAGCCAGGATGAGAAAATTTTGTGTGAAGTACAGGGTAAACGTCTGGCCGAGGTTGCTTTAAAACTCTATCAGGCTTAAGAAATTAATTAAAAAAGGAAATGAAGAATCAGCTTCATTTCCTTGATTTTATTAATCTTCTTTTTGATCTTTTTGATCTTTTTGATCTTTTTGATCTTTTTGATCTTTTTGATCTTTTTGATCTTTTTGATCTTTTTGATCTTTTTGATCTTTTTGATCTTTTTGATCTTTTTGACTGAATCTGTGTTTGCAATTCAGACACTGATAATCCAGAAACAGATTGCGATCTACAGAAACACCTGCTTTTTTACCTAAGAAGTTTCCGACCACGCCCCCAGTAATGCCTACGCTGATTGCGCCTACGAAGGTTCCCACCGTGCCGCCTACAATTACCCCTAAAGGACCTGCGACTGTACCAATGGCAGCGCCAATTGAAGCGCCAGAGGCTGCGCCACCCACTGTACCGGCCGTGGCGCCGGCTGAGGTCATTAAAATACCACCAATTTTTTTCAGATTCTTTTCGTGATCGCGTAGCTCAATTTCCGTTGAACCACATTTAGGACATTGCATAGGATTTTCCATCAGCGATTAGTATTTATTCATTTTAAGCAAATGTGTGATATGGAACCTTACTTAGACAAGTAATTATTCAGCACATCCGGCTCAACAGTATGTAGGTTCTGAATATTGAAGTCAGGAACATTTCATACCAATTTGATTCTAGTGGAATTTTATTCAGAGAAGTTTAGCTGAGTTGTAAATACATGCATTTTCCACTAAGAAACCGGTGAAACTGGTACAAGGACCTCCTATTACCGATATTTTTACCCCTTTTGATATGGCTTTATCCTGTTTAAAAGGGCAATTACGTAATGATGTCAGCTTCTCTGTGGGTGCGATTCTGGATCAAACCGGTAAAGATGTGGTGACCAATGGAGGTAGTGGGAAAATGGTCACTCAAGGCGCTGGAGATATGGTGCAGTCTGCTTTATTTCAGGCGGGAGTCAACTTAATGAACCGACGTGATCCCCGAATTATTGAAAGTGAAGCCAAGTGGGGGATTCGGGATCCAAGACAGATTCAGGCCTCTGATTATTATGTGACTGGCAGTATTAACAGTCTGGATTTTATTCCGGGGGGTGGATTTGATATGCAGATTGCGGGTGTTGGCCCGAACTACAGTCAAACCCGTATTATGGTTGGTCTGGATTTATCTCTTACCGATACACGTACGAGTAAAGTCGTTGCGAATGTATCGCTGCAAAAGCAGATTGCTGCACAGGATTATGGTGTCAGTGCCGGGCGGTTTACTGGACGTACCTTGTTAAATGTTCAAATCGGTAAAGGAGAACGTGAGGCGACTAATTTTGCTTTACGGCAAATGTTGAATCTGGCCACTTTTGAATTACTCAGTCAGGTTGTCCCACCTCCAGTCTTTGCAGGTTGTCGTGCACAAATACCACCTGAATATGGTCAGCTCAATCTGACACGAAGTTCTGTGGCTTTGCATAAGTACAAAAAAAGTCAGGAGCAAAATAGTATAGCGTCCAGTACTGCTGTTCAGGAGTCAGCTGCAACAGAATCTTCTTCATCCAATGAAAAAAATAAATCGACCAATTCACCGAGTAAGGATACGAAGCCACCTAAAAACAAAGAATCCGAAGTGATTCAGAATCCTGAAGCAGATCCTGAAATGAGTAAACAAGATTTAATTAAATATATCAGTAAGAAAAAAGCTTCGTCTTCTTCAGGTGTAATAAAGAACAAAAAAGATTCGCAAGAAATGAATTCTAAAGAAAAAGAAGAGGAGAAAGTATCCATGTTGTGGGATGCCAATCCTGAAGTTATAGAAAATTACTGGTCAAGTTCTCAGCGTGATTAATTGACCAGTAAAAATGGGCTCGCTCCCATTATGAGAAAGAAATACTGAGCGAGAAGTATTTCAAAGCTAAAAAAGGAAAAACAACGATGAAAAACACGATCAAAACAATCGCTTTATCCGTCGCTTTCCTGTCTGGTGCAGGTATGGCATATGCTCAAGATGATGAAACACCAACTGAAGTAACCGTAGATACTGGTTTACAAGCGACCCTGGAGTTGATCTCTCAGCAGGTGGAAAATGGTTCTGCCTTGAATCTTGCAGTAAATACAGGTGATGTTGATGCCAGCGTCGATTTACAAGCATTAGGAGAGGTATCAAGAGAAGCACAGGATGCAATTAGTTCAATTGAAGGTACGATTGAAACTACAGCAATTGGCGCCGCGAATACAGGTAGTATTACACTAGAGCAAGGCAGCTTTAATAGCGTGATATCAGACGTATCAGATGAGACATATAACTATGACTTCAGTGAAGTTACCAGTGCAACTAATAACTCAGAAACTGTAGAAGAGCTCTCAGAGGTTGCTGATAGTTCAGACATCTCAGAAGTAGTGAGTACTACACTGGCGACCAACTACAGTGAGCAAATCAATGAAACTTTAAGTAATTATAGTGCAGCAAATATTGCTTACAATGCAGGTACCATTGATGCATCTGTAAGTGCAATTGCAGAAGGAACTCAAACTGCTGTTAACAACAGCATCACAACTACCGCCATTGGTGCTGTCAACAGCGGTAGTATTACTGTGACTGTCAAATAGTTTATTGTTGAAAATAAACCAAGGGTCTAACTATTGGCAGATAGTTAGGCCTCTTATTTTATAATAATATCAGTTTAAATTGTTGTTATTTGTCGGATAATAAATTCTTGAGGCTTTAGTTTTCTTGAAATCTCATAAGAAAAAGTCGGAGTACAACTATTTACGTGCAGTCGAAAATAGATAGTTTTATAGCTATGTTTTAGTTATTCCTAGCTAACAGAAATTAAAAAAATCCAATAAAAAAGAGTGCCGAAGCACCCTTTAAAATATTCATTTGTAAACTTAATCGCGAACAAATTCGACAGTACCATTTGCCAAAGATTTTACACGTGCTAGTGATTCAACGCGGTAACCTTTTTCAAGTAACAAGTCACGGCCTGGCTGGAATGATTTTTCAATCACAATCCCGATCCCTACCACTTCAGCATTCGCCTGATGAATCAAGTCAGCAAGACCCAGTGCTGCCTGACCATTTGCCAGGAAGTCATCAATCACTAAAACCTTGTCAGATGAACTAATGTGTTTATTTGAAATGGCAATCGTGCTTTCAGTCTGTTTGGTAAATGAAAATACTTTAGAACGGTATAAATCATCTTTTAAAGTGAGAGACTGGTATTTACGTGCAAAGATTACTGGAACACCAAGCTCTAAGCCTGCCATGACTGCAGGTGCAATACCGGACGCTTCAATGGTAATAATTTTGGTAATACCAGCATCTTTAAACAGACGCGCAAATTCCTGACCAATTTGCTGCATCATGATTGGATCAATTTGGTGATTTAAGAAAGAATCAACTTTCAAAACTTCTTCAGATAGAACGATACCTTCGGCTAAGATTTTCTGTTCTAGTGCGTGCACGGGAGAATCCTCAAGAGCAGGTGCTTTTTAAAGCAAAAGCGTATTGTAAAAAGCACCCAAAAAAAATCAAGCGAAATTCACCAAAAAACCTTAGTTCGTTTTACCGTTATAGCTGGTCAGCAATAAACCGTAAGAGGTTTTCTTGTCGACATGCGATACTTTGACTGGTAAGTAGTCCAGTTTCGGTGCTAACCAGAAAGTAGTTTCACGGCCTGGTTTGTTGTGTTTAATCACTACTTTAATGGTACTAAATGAACCATATTTGGTGCTCACCGTTTCTGTACCTTGTTTGACGAATTTACGGCCTTCCACTTCTTTGGCATCAGCAATGTAGTAATTCGATTTTAAACCACCATTTTTCAGGTCTTCACGAATCTGCAATTCAGCATTTAGCTCATCCAGTACATCTGCTCTCCAGGCAAAAGAACGTTTTTCATCATCTTTCTTGGTACTGATCGTTTTGCTAGAAGGATTAAAGTTAATACTCATGGTGTTGCTATGCACCAGAATCTTGCTGGTACGGCTGAAACTGCTTGAACCAATCTTGCCATTATTGAAAGTAAAACGGCTGGTTTCAGTCGCTGAAGCAACGCCACCTGCTTTGGCTGCAAAAACATAGGTCCAGTTATTACCAGATTTGCTTAAGGTACGGGTAGCAGAACCCATATTTTTTCCATTGTAGCTAAACTGATAATTGGCTTGGAAAGGCGCCATGGCGAAGGTCTGGGTGGATAAACCAGTAAGTACCATTGCGGTAGTCAAGCCTGCAGTCACACCTAAAGTTTTGAATACAGTTTTCGCCATAAAGAATTGTCCTGTGTAATTTCAGATAAAATTGATCACTTTCCACTTTTTATTATTTGGTCAAAATATGGAAAATGAAGGGAGATTTTCAATAAAAATGTATATTTCATGTAGTTACTGGTGAGTTTGTTTAGTTATTGAATTACACACAGTTTAAGTCGGTTCTTTCTGTTTGATCGGTGTGACTTTATTGTCATCCATGTCGTCTTCGTCCCATTTCTCTTCTTTTTCCTGAGAAAGCTTTCTGAACAGGGCAGCAAGATTCACATTACCGATCACCACCAGTTCAGCTTCGCGAAGTACGGCGTGATTTACATGAACCTTACCAAGCGTCTCAATCACCGAGCGGTTTTTGCCTAACCAGCGATTCAGATCCAGATGCAATAAATCATCTTTTACTTTAATGACACCGAGTTTTTCCAGAATCATGCCAAGAGGGTCCTTATTCAGCACGCGCTGATAGAAAAACAGGGCGAATCGTACCCCCAGTTTATAAAAGACATTTGGGTATTTGGCTTCAATCAACTGGGTATCACTGATCTGTTCAAATACAATGAGCTGCGTATTCTTATTCAGCTCCATTTGCACCAGTTTTAAATCAACCGATAAGGTCACGTTCAGACCTTTATAGTCCAGCGTGGCATAGAGTCGTAACCAGTCATCATGCAGATCGGCATGCAGATCTTTTAGCATGGAAACATTGTCAGTGACAAAACGTTGAAATGTCGCATTCAGGAAAACTTGAGACAAAGGAAATTCGCGTTCATCCTCAATAAATCCTTCCGCCTTTTGATATGCCTGGCGAATTTTATTAGAAATATTGGAAATTAGCGTTTGCATCTTTAAGCGTCCTGGCAACTATATGTTTTAATTCGAAGTGTATCTTGTCGAATTGTATAAAAAATACAAGAGTTTCAGCTTGCAGTTTAGCAAAATAAATAGCACCATTTTTAGGGTTTTAGTTATCTAACGTTGAAGATTTGATGGGTTTGGCATTTTTAAAACAAAAATGCAAAGCCGTTTATTTTTTAATTTTAAAAATGCTGTTTGGGAGATGAACTCAAGTCTGGGTTCGTAGCGATGAGATCAACCATGATATTAATGCCTCTGGTCAAAGCCTGGTGGAAAGATCCAATTTTTAATAGCGCCGTATTTGCAGCTGTTATTTTGCACGTAATTTTTCTCACGCTGGAATTTGGTATGCCACAAGATCAGGAGAGCATGACCAAAGAAATTGCAGTCAGTATTCGTCAAACTGATGAAAAAATTGAGCATGCAGATTTTCTGGCTCAAACTGACCAGCAAGGTTCAGGTAAATTTCGTGAAGCACATCGTATGTCGAGCGATATGCCTGCACCGTTGATGGAGCAAAAGACCGGAGAAGAACAGCAAGAAAGTCCGGACATGTTGCAACAACAGCGCGAATTAAGCTTTGAAGAAAAAGTACTGATGACGACTTTAAGCTGGCAAAAACAGGCGGAAGAAAATCAGCGCAAAAAAATGCAGGAACAGTTACAAAGTCAGTTTCAGGCCAAAGCCGCTATGGTAGCCAGTCTGGAAGCCCAATATCTGCAACGACAACAAAACTTCAGTCGTCAGCAAAAAATTAAAACCGTAGATGGCATCCAGTCCAAACAGGATGTTTCTGCAGCTTATCTGGAAAAATTCCGTCAGAAAGTGGAGTTCTATGGTAACCGCTATTATCCAGACGCTGCCAAACAGCAGAATCTGGCAGGAGAGGTGCGCTTGATGGTGATCTTGAACCAGAACGGCGGAATCCGTGCAATTCGCTTAATTGACAGTTCAGGGCATAATTTGCTAGATGAAGCTGCAAAATCTTCAGTACGCAAGGCAGCACCATTCGGAGCATTTGATGCCAAGATGTCGGATATTTCCGAGCTGAGAATTATTCGAACCTGGCGTTTTGATCCGGCTGAAGCGGAGTTTGAGGTGCGTTAATCTGGGCGCTTCGCCTGTATATAACTACCTTGCTGAGTTCCATCGTCCCAGACCACATTTAAATGGTTTTCATCTATGGCTAGATATTTGGGAAATATCATTAAGTCCTGGTACTTTGGATCTGCTTTTAAGCCAATACACTCTTTATTTTGCCACCATGTTCCTTCGGCAAATTGATCCAGAGCACCATAGGCCAGATACCATTTAAAGGTACCATCTGCTTGTAACAGCAACTCCGAACCTAATTCCATAACTCCGTTTAAATAATAATGGCCTGCCCATGAGCTTTGGTTCTGTTGAAATTTAATTTTTGGGCACATGGGAATTGAGTGGGCATAAAGTGATGAACACAGCCAGGGAGAGAAAATAAGTAATGCAGTCGAGAACAATCTTTTCATTACGTTCTCCTAAAATTTTTGAAGCACAGTTCTTTGTTAAAGTTCATTATGTGCTTATGTATTTCTGGAAGAAATCATGAATGCGTAAGCAGATATTTTTTTAAAACTCTGTATCTAAGAACAGATCAAGAAAAAAATAAATAAGGATCGATGAGTATTTAATTTAAATGTGCATCATAGCGCCGTAAAACTTCACAGACTTCCACGCTGAAATATGTATACCAGCTATTTTTCCCTAGCTCTTGAGCGGCCTGATGTTCAGCATCTGCATGCCAAGCGCGAATATCATGCAAACTGTTCCAGTAAGAAAGTGCAATTTCTTGAGTACCTTCGGTCAAGGCTTCAAAATGTTGGCACTGAAATTGTGAAAGGGCTCTTTCTCTCATTCGCTGGGCTGTTTCAAAATAACACTGATCTAATTCTTTAATTTGCGCTTTGAAAATCACGACATATTTCATGAAGGTTTTTATTTTATTTCTTAAATTGAGCTTATTATGAAGTGAATAAAATGAAAAAAGCGAGCCTTGGCCCGCTTTTTAATTGTTGAATTTTAATCTCTTTCCAGATAGGGATTAGCAATACCCAGTTTGTCCAGAATCTCGATCTCAATGCTTTCCATTTCTTCAGCATCTTCCTCTGAAGTTTCATGGTCATAACCCATCAGATGTAAAGTGCCATGTACCAGCATATGGGTGAAATGGATCAGTGGAGCTTTGTCCTGTTCAGCAGCTTCACGCAGCACTACTGGAATACAAATCACCAGATCACCGATCGGGAAAGCATCCAGAACCTGTGCCATTTCATCTGGAAGTTCGCTTGGAAAAGACAGGACATTGGTCGGTTTATCCTTGCCGCGATATTCCAGATTGAGTTTATGACTTTCGTCATTATCGACACAGGCAATGCCAATTTCACAATCACTTTGGGTACCGATATGGCGCAAAGTGGTTTCTACAACTTTTTTAATATAGGCACGTTTCAGCACCAGTTCTGGTGACTGAAAGTCCTGTTGCAGGGAGAGACTAAGTTTCAACGTGAATCCTTAAAAATTAAATAACAATGCAGCTTTAATGCTGTGCATCAGCCGCAGCATCATTCTCGGCTATCAAGGCTTCCTGACGGGCTTTACGCTCAGCACGAGCCTCAGCGCTTAAACGCTGCTGTTCACTGTCCCAGCCTTCGTAGGCTTCAACAATTTTCTGAACCAGCTGGTGACGCACGACGTCACGAGAATGGAAACGGGTAATATGAATTTCAGGGATTTTATCAATCACACGTAAGGCATGTGCCAGACCAGACTGCTGACCTCGTGGTAAATCCACCTGAGTCACGTCACCAGTAATCACTGCACGTGAACCGAAACCTAAACGGGTCAGGAACATCTTCATCTGTTCAGGTGTAGTGTTCTGGGCTTCGTCCAGAATCACAAAAGAATGATTCAGGGTACGACCACGCATATAGGCAAGCGGTGCAACTTCAATAATCTGACGTTCGATCAGCTTGGCCACTTTTTCGAAACCAAGCATCTCATACAGGGCATCATAAAGGGGACGCAAATACGGATCGATCTTCTGGGTTAAATCCCCCGGCAGGAAGCCAAGTTTTTCACCTGCTTCAACTGCGGGACGAACCAGTAGGATACGCTGGATTTCATTACGCTCCAGCATATCTACAGCGGCTGCAACGGCGAGATAGGTTTTACCGGTACCCGCAGGGCCAATACCAAAGGAAATATCACTTTGCAGAATACGCTGTACATAACGTTTCTGGTTGGCACCGCGAGGATTGATCCGGCCTTTGCGCGTTTGCAGCCAGACATTGTCCAGACCGGTATGTTCCTGTTCTTCCAGGTTCTCCTGGAGTTCACGATCGGTCTGGCTACCTTGAATCATCATATGCAAAGTATCTGCACTGATCTGCTGGCTGTGTTCAGATTCTTCATGAAGACGTTGCAAGAGCATTTCGGCTCTCTCAACGGCATCGATTCCACCATCGATAAAGAAACTTTCACCTCGGTGGGAAATTTTGACGTCTAAACGTTGTTCAATTTGTTTCAAATGACCGTTATAGGCACCTAAGACGGCTTGTAAACGGTCCATCGAAATTCCAGGAAAAGCTACTGTACGTCGAATCGTTGCAGTCAAGAGTGTTCCTTTTAGAAGTGTACGTTATATGCTCTACATTACGCCACGTCAGGCTCAAGATTCAAGAGCTCACCGTAAACTAAATTTAAAGTTTTAATTTCGGTGATTTCGATCTCTGCAAAGCGTCCTACCCACGATGCATCACCAATAAAGGTGACATAACGGGTATTGTCTGCTGTACCCACCAGAACATTCGGATCTTTATCAGAAACTTTCTCAACCAGTACGCGCTGGACTGTACCGAGCATAGCATCTGTTTTACGAATACTGGACTGTTTAATCCACTCCTGAACTTTGGCCAGACGCTCTTTTTTCACCTGTTCAGGTGTTGTATCTTCCAGCTCTGCAGCAGGGGTGCCCGGACGTTTTGAATAAACAAAACTATAAGAGTGATCGAAATCCAGATCCTGAATAAACTGATAGGTTTCTTCGAAGTTCTCATCGGTTTCGCCCGGGAAGCCGATAATAAAGTCTGAAGATAAATGCATGTCTGGACGAACTTTACGTAACTTTTCGATTTTCTCGATATACACATCAATGGTGTGGTTACGTTTCATCGCCTGCAATACATCATTGGAACCGCTTTGTACCGGCAGATGCAGATGCGACACCATCTGTGGCAGGTCACGGTAGCACTGGATCAAATCATCATTGAATTCCAGTGGATGCGAAGTGGTATAACGAATACGGCCGATCCCCGGAATTTCTGCAACCAAACGTAACAGATCGGCAAAAGTACAGATTTTACCGTCAAAGGTCTCACCGCGATAACCATTTACGTTCTGACCGAGCAGGGAAATTTCACGCACACCTTTTTCTGCTAAGCCAGCAATTTCAGCCAGAACGTCATCCAGCGGGCGAGATACTTCTTCGCCACGTGTATATGGAACTACACAGAATGAACAGTATTTTGAGCAGCCTTCCATGATCGAAACAAAGGCCTTATAACCTTCAACACGCGGTTCAGGCAGGAAGTCAAATTTTTCGATGTCCGGGAACGAAATATCGACCAGTTTAATTTTTTCTTTTTTCGGTTTTTCGACCTGCTCAAAATGCTGGTCCAGCATTTGCGGTAAACGGTGCAGGGTTTGCGGACCAAAAATCATGTCTACATAATTGGCACGTTTCTGGATATTGTCACCTTCCTGAGAAGCCACACATCCACCGACACCAATAATCAGATCCGGATTTTTTTCTTTCAGCTTGCGCCAGCGGCCCAATTCTGAGAATACTTTTTCTTGTGCCTTTTCACGGATCGAGCAGGTATTCATCAGCAGAATATCCGCTTCTTTAGGATCAGTGGTCAGCACATAGCCGTGGGAATCGCCCAGCAGATCTGCCATACGGTGACTGTCATACTCATTCATCTGACACCCTTGCGTTTCGATATACAGTTTTTTAACTGAACCATCGATGGCTGGGGTGTGCGCTGGCTGGGTGACAGTGTTTTCTGAGGCAGCTGGGGCACCATTCGGAATGAAGGTTTGAACCGTCATGTAGGCTCCTACAAGGTAATACGTCGAAAGAGTGAACGAATAACCTGTTTGCATAGGCAAACGGGTAAATAAAAATTCAATTCACGTTCTGAAATCTTTAAAAGGCGCATATTTTAGCAGGAAAGTCGCTTAAACTTATAGCCTAAAATGCGGCTGGGAAAATATTGATTTATGGACAAAAAGTGTCTGAAAATTAATATTGTCTAATCATAAGGTTACATAAGTGAACAATACAGTGGGTTATAATTTTCCGGCTAACTCTTATGATAGGCAACAGGGGCTGGGCGAAAACTCGATGATAGAAGGCAAATTGATGTTTAAACACACTAAAAATATGAAGAAATATTATAAATTACTAAGCTTGAGTGTGGCGTGTCTCTGTTCAATGAGTGTGCAGGCAGCAGAAGAACAATTTAATGATGCCTTACGCGCGGCAAATGCTGGAAATATCGGACAATTACAACAATATCAGTCTGCCATGCAAAATGATGTCTTGGGCTATTATCCTGAATACTGGATTCTGAACCAGAATCTTGGCTCACAACCTGCCAGTCAAATTATCAGTTTCGCCCAACGTTATCCTCAGTCGGCTATGGCAGAAAAACTCGCAGCCGATTATGTCGAAGAAAAAGTCAAAATGGCTGACTTTTCTACTGCGCAACCAGTTCTGCAATATGTCACCAATGCCGATCCGGCTGAAGCCTGTGCAGTTGCACAAGTCCGTGCCAAAAGTGGCGATCAGCTGGTTTATGCTGAGTTTAAGGATGTTTGGCTAACCACCAATTCTCAACCTGAGTCTTGTACAGGCTTGGGACGCATGATGTTATCCAGTCCGCTTATGACCAATGAAGACCGCCAGCAGCGTTTGTGGGTGCAATTACGTGCTGGTCAGTCTGGACAGGCTATTGCCACTGCACAAGGTTTAGGGCTTAACCTGTCTCTGGCTCAGCTCAATACGATTCAGGCCAATCCAACCAATTATTTATGGTCAGCCCCTAAAAGTACTGCCGCTGATCATGCCTATCTGATTTATGCGTTGGGGCGTCTGGCAGATAGCGATCTTGATTCAGCAATGTCCATTGTAAAACGTACTGCTGAAGGCACACCGGTACAAGTACAAAAAACACTATTCAGAACTGTGGGTTATATCGGCGGCACTACGGTAATGAAAAATAACTTCAACCGTGAAGTGCTGAACTATCTGGATGCCAGTTATGGTTTGCCATTTAGTCCGGAAGAAGCCGAAATTTATGCCCGTCAGGCGATTCGTTTTAGTGCCTGGGAAAGTCTGATTCGTGCCATTGATGCCATGAGTGTGAACCAGAAACAGGAAGACCGCTGGCAATATTGGCTGGCACGTGCCAGTGAACAGCGCACAGATCGCGCTTCAAAACAGGCGGCAGAAAGTATCTATAAAAAACTGGCAGTCGGTGAGGATTATCATAACCTGCTAGCGCGAGATAGATTAGGCCAGTTAACGGCTTCTACACCGAACTCGGCACAGCCATCCAGCCAGGCCATGCAACGCCTGAACCAAGATATTCATTTCCGCCGTGCCTTTGTCTTGCGCAGTATTAATGCGCCAGAGAATTATATTAACCGTGAATGGAACTGGGCAGTTCGACAGGCTTATTTAAGAAAAGATGACGATTTACTGTTGGCAGCAGCCAAACGTGCGATGGATATGGGCTGGTATGACCGTGCCATTTATGCAGCAGATCGTACTGCGGACAAGCATAATTACAATTATCGTTATCCGATGCCACATCAGAATTATGTCGTGAGCCATAGCCGTAATGCTGGCATTGATGCCGCTTGGGCTTATGGTTTGATGCGTCAGGAAAGCCGGTTTAATACCGGCGCACGCTCTCATGTAGGCGCTGGTGGTTTGATGCAAATCATGCCGGACACCGCCAAACTGGTTGCTCGTCAAATGGGTGAGACTTATAACCCCGCAGCCTTAACCGATATGAACACCAATATCCGTTACGGAACTTACTATTTATCAACAATTCAGCGTCAATTGAGCAATAGTCCAGTACTGGCTACAGCAGGTTATAATGCCGGCCCGAACCGTGCCCGCCGTTGGCAACCCGAATTCCAAAGTATTGCTGCGGATCAATATACCGAAACCATTCCTTTACTGGAAACGCGAGATTATGTGAAACATGTCATGACGAACGCGACATATTACGGTATTTTATTGGGACAGGGCGCACAATCGGTCGGTAAGCGTATGCAAGCCATTCCGTTACGTAATACACCATAGCATTCAAAAAATCTAAGGGAAGGATAGTTTGTTGATCAAGGGAATAAGGGGTGCTCAAATTTCTGCTGGATGGGCTGCGCTTTTATTTTTAGCAGCAAGTCCAGCTGCCTTTGCACTGCCAACGGGTTATGTCATGGACATCCAGATGGTACCGGCACTTTGCAGTCTGGATCCGGCCTACAGTAAAAAAAGAAAATGTCTTGAAGGTTATTCCCTAAATATTTCTGGTCTCTATCCTCAAACCACATCAACACATTGCACTACTACCAGTTCTGCGAAGTTACCGCCTTTGCAGGCTAAAGTGGTGGCCCGTATCATGCCGGATGAAAATACCCGCGCATTGCTCTGGCATAATATTGGTGGTTGTATTCCGATGAATGCCACGCAGTATTTTCGTACCGTGATCAATCATGCTGATCGTCTGAAAGTTCCTGAAGAACTCACCGAGCAGGAAAGTCATACCGTTTCCATTGATATGCTGCGTTCCAAATTTCTGAAAATCAATCCGCAACTGCCTTCAACAGCATTGCGCTTTAACTGCCATCAGACCCGCGCATCCAGCCTGCTGACCTCCATCCAGGTCTGCTATAACGCCAATGGGGGTTATAAAGGCTGTCCTGCAAACATTATTAATACATGCCCAAAAACTGTCACAATAAAAGGGACATACTAAGCTTTTTAGCCAAATTAATTTATATTTCCTATCATACTTTTGTTGAAATCCATTCTCTTTTACATGCATCTCGAAGAGGATTGGAGTACAATCTTTGCCGTTTATGATTATTAAGATTAGATAGAACAGCTATTTAATCATTATGACGATCCTCTCAATTGGAGATAATTACATGAAGCAACCTGTTCGCGTTGCCGTTACTGGCGCTGCTGGTCAAATTGGTTACAGCCTATTATTCCGTATCGCAAGCGGTGAAATGCTTGGTAAAGACCAACCAGTTATTCTTCAATTATTAGAAATTCCTGTTGAGAAAGCTCAGCAAGCGCTTAAAGGCGTAATGATGGAACTAGACGACTGTGCTTTCCCATTATTGGCGGGCATGATCGGTACTGATGATCCTAAAGTAGCTTTCAAAGATGCAGACTATGCTCTATTAGTTGGTTCACGTCCACGTGGTCCTGGTATGGAACGTGCTGACCTGCTTAAAGTAAATGGCGAAATCTTCATTGGTCAAGGCCAAGCACTGAACGAAGTTGCTAGCCGTGATGTTAAAGTTCTTGTTGTAGGTAACCCTGCTAACACTAACGCTTACATCGCAATGAAATCTGCTCCAGATCTTCCAGCGAAAAACTTCACAGCAATGTTGCGTCTTGACCACAACCGTGCGTTAACTCAACTTGCTCAAAAAGCGGGTGTTGCAGTTTCTGACATCGAAAACATGACTGTTTGGGGTAACCACTCTCCAACAATGTATGCTGACTACCGTTTTGCGAACGTAAACGGCGAAAGCTTGAAAGACAAAATCAACGATGCAGCTTGGAACAAAGACGTATTCCTTCCAACTGTTGGTAAACGTGGTGCTGCGATCATCGAAGCACGTGGTTTGTCTTCTGCTGCTTCTGCTGCAAACGCTGCAATCGACCATATGCGCGATTGGGCTCTTGGCACAAACGGAAAATGGGTAACTATGGGTATTCCTTCTGACGGTTCTTATGGTATTCCTGAAGGCGTAATGTTCGGTTTCCCTGTAACTACTGAAAACGGTGAATACAAAATCGTTCAAGGTCTTGAAATCGACGAATTCAGCCGTGAACGTATCAACGTTACACTGAACGAGCTTGAAGAAGAGCGCGCTGCAGTTGCTGACATGATCAAATAATTTAATCTTTTTAAGATTAAGTTAAAAAAGCACTCCATTGGGGGTAATGCCAGTCAGTTAAGCAAATTTTAGTAAAATGTAGTAAAAATGAGTGTATGTAAATACGCTCATTTTTTTATGTCTTTATCTGAACATTTAGAATCCACTCTTGAACATTCTCTCCCATCACT
>NZ_VPDK01000038.1:0-29607 GCF_013417725.1 Acinetobacter sp. YH12233 | reverse complement strand
CAAAGCACGTAGTGTTCATGGATTTCTAGGAGGGATTTACGCGTCCTTGTGTGCATATCAACTGATCCATAAAAATAAGCCAACAATTCAAATTATGAAGTCATCGGCTTAAGCAGGATTCGGGTTATTGATAGAAAGAATTAAACAAGATATACATCTATAATCTAATATGAATAGCCAATAATTATAATTTTTACATATATTTAAACTTTATTTAGCAGATATCACTCTTTATCTTATTAATGATTTTAGATACCTACATAAATCCAGTTTTTTTCAATTTTCCTCGGTAACAAATTCAAGAATAGAAAGGCAATGACTATCAAGTTTGAGTATGAAAAATGCACAAAAAGACCAAATGTTTTTTTATTACGCAATTCGAATTGGTAAATTTTTGTACAAAAGAACTGATGTAGAAGAATTATTTATAGGTTGTATTATTTTTATTAATATTATATTTATTTTATCTTAAATTATTGAATTTAAAATTTAATTTTTTTAAATTAAAATTAACAAAAGGATTAGATTAGCTAAACTTCATAACATTATTAATACTTTTCCTTCTTTATTTGAAACTAAAAAATTAAATGAGTGTACTATATTTAGTAAAAACGTGATTAAGGTGAAGCATTTAATGTCTATTTCTCCCTTATCTAAGGCTGTCTATACATCCTTAGTTGGATTGCTATTGGCAAATACAACTACTCAGGCCGCTGATGCATTTAGTGCAGAAAGTCCGTGGATGTTGGGTGACTGGAATGGTCAACGTATCCAGCTTCAAGAACAGGGCTATGATTTTAGCTTTGGATATACAGGTGAAATGGCGACTTTACTTGACGCGAAACGCTCAAATAGCCATGGCACAGAATATACCGGTCAGTTAAACCTGGGTGCTCATCTGGATCTGGAAAAAATTGCTGGCTGGCAAGACACTGAAGCACAAATTACAGTAACTCATCGTGATGGCCGCAACCTTTCAAATACTTCTGATGCATTAAATGGTCAGTCACTTGATCAAGCAAATGGTCATTTAAGTTCAGTACAGGAAGTATGGGGCCGTGGTCAAACCTGGCGTCTAACAGATTTCTGGATCAAGAAACAATTCCTGAATCAAAAACTGGATGTCAAAGTCGGACGTTTTGGTGAAGGTGAAGACTTTAACAGTTTCGATTGTGATTTCCAGAATCTGGCATTGTGTGGTTCACAAGTGGGTAACTGGGTAGGGGATCAATGGTATAACTGGCCAGTTTCTCAATGGGCTGCACGGGTTAAATATAACGTTACCCCGGAAGTTTATACTCAGGTAGGGGTTTATGAATACAATCCTGAAAATGCTGATAATCGTGGCAAAGGCTTTAACCTGAGCACAGACGGATCTAAAGGCGCGATCATTCCTGCAGAAGTGGTGTGGACACCGAAACTAGGTGAGCAAAAACTGCCAGGTGAATATCGTGCCGGTTATTACTACAGTACCGCTGATGCCAAAATATTTGATGGCGTGACTCCACAAGATGAACAAACCCAAAATGGTCATCATCACGGGGGGTGGATTGTAGCTAAGCAACAGCTGACTTCACATCAAGGGGATACATCACGTGGTTTAAGCGGTTTCGTGAACGTCACTGTTCATGACTCTAAAACCAACCAAGTTAGTGATATGCAAAATATCGGTCTTGTCTACAAAGGTGCGATGGATGCCCGTCCACAGGATGAAATCGCTTTGGGTGTTGCACGCATCAATATGAACAATGATGTATTGGGTAACCGTAGTGAAGAAGTCGATGCGGAAATCTATTACGGCATTCATGCAACTAACTGGCTAACCATCCGTCCAAACCTGCAATATGTCCATCATGTCGGCGCATATAAAGACGGTGAAAATGTCTGGGTAGGCGGAATCAAGTTTAATACGTCGTTCTAATCGGAGTTTTTAGTTGCAAATACACAATTGATTCTTCCATTACTTTGGGGCATTGATGAACTGATACTCCAAGTATTCATGTATTTATAACTAAGAACTTAACAATATGGTGTCTATGCCGCTTAAGTGCTTAGACGTTCAAGAAATCAAAAAAAAGGTGTTCAATATGAATACTTCGTCTTCAGGTTCAGTACTGAAAACGATTCTGGCAGCTATTGCTGCCATTTTCGGTTTGGTTCTGCTATTTGGAGGAATATATCTGGCAACACTTGGTGGGTCTTGGTACTACATCATTGCCGGTCTGTTCTTCCTGGCGACAGCCGTGTTATTACAAAAACGTAAAAGCACAGCCCTTATTGTTTATGCAGTATTGGTCCTTGGTACAGTGGTATGGGGTCTTTGGGAAGTGGGTTCAGACTTCTTTGCACTGGCACCACGTCTAGATATTTTAGGCCTATTCGGTCTGGCCCTGCTGATTCCTGCAGTGACTCGTGGTTTTGGTGACAGCAAAGCTGCAAAAATGGCGCTGACTGGCTCCCTGGCAATTACGATTGCTGTCATGATTTATTCTGTATTTAATGACCCACAGGAAATCCGTGGCGAATTAAAATCACAGCAGCCTGCAGTGCATCAGTCTATTCCAGGTATTGCTGACGAAGACTGGCCTGCTTATGGTCGTACTCAATCCGGCCTACGTTATTCTCCATTGAAACAGATTACTGCTGATAACGTAAAAGATCTGGAGTTAGCTTGGGAATTTCATACCGGTGATGTAAAAACGGATAAAGATTCTGGTGAAACTACGAATCAGGTAACCCCGATTAAAGTGGGTAATAACCTGTTTATGTGTACCACTCACCAGTACCTGATTGCACTTGATCCTGCGACGGGTAAGGAAAAATGGCGTTTTGATCCTAAGCTGAAAGCGGACAATACCTTCCAGCATTTAACTTGCCGTGGAGTGTCTTATTACGATGCCAATAACACTACCGGTTTTGAAAGCAGTCTAGCTGCTCGTTCTACAATGTCTGTCGAATGTCCTCAGAAAGTAATCTTACCAGTGAATGACGGACGTTTGGTGGCGGTCAATGCAACTACTGGTAAGGTATGTTCCGACTTTGGTAATAACGGCGAAGTCGATCTGCAAAAAGACATGCCATTCCCATATCCAGGCGGTTATAACCCGACTTCACCTCCTGTGGTGACAGGTACAACCATTATCATCGCCGGTTCAACAACGGATAACTACTCAACTGAAGAACCTTCAGGTGTGATTCGTGGTTATGACGTAAATACCGGTGAATTATTATGGGTATTTGATACTGGTGCAGAAGATCCAAACGCGATTCCAGCTCCTGGTCAAAAATTCGTAAATAACTCACCAAACGCATGGGCGCCATTGGCTTATGATGCACAGTTGGATATTGTCTATGTACCTACAGGTGTAGGCACACCGGATATCTACGGTGGTCACCGTACTGAGCTAGACGAGCGTTATGCAAACTCTATGCTAGCGATTAATGCATCTACCGGTAAATTGATCTGGAACTTCCAGACTACTCACCACGACTTGTGGGATATGGATGTACCAGCACAGCCAACATTGACTGATATCAAAGATAAAAACGGTAATATGGTGCCAGCCATCTACGTGCTGACCAAAACCGGTAATGCCTTTGTATTAGACCGTCGTACAGGTGAAGCGATCGTTCCGATTACTGAAAAACCAGTACCTCAGTCAGTAAAACGCGGTCCGCAAACCAAAGGCGAGTGGTATTCAAAAACTCAACCATTCTCTGACTTTAACCTGGCACCTAAAGATAAATTGACTGATAAAGACATGTGGGGTGCCACTATGTTTGACCAGTTGATGTGTCGTGTATCGTTCAAGAAATTAAACTATGACGGTATTTATACGCCACCATCTGAAAATGGTACGTTAGTGTTTCCGGGTAACCTCGGTGTATTCGAATGGGGCGGTATGTCAGTCAACCCAGACCGTCAAATCGCATTAACCAATCCAATTGGTTTGCCATTTGTATCTCGTCTGATTCCGCAAGATCCGAACCGTAAGCAGACTGCCAAAGGTGCAGGTACTGAAGCGGGGGTACAGCCAATGTATGGCGTGCCTTATGGTGTTGAAATCAGTGCCTTCCTGTCTCCATTCGGCTTGCCATGTAAGCAACCTGCATGGGGTTATGTGGCTGGTGTTGATCTGACCAATCATGAAATCGCTTGGAAACGTCGTATCGGTACGATTCGTGACAGTATGCCGGGCATTCCATTGCCTCCATTTAAAATGGGTGTACCAATGTTAGGTGGTCCAATCTCGACTGCAGGTAATGTGATGTTTGTCGGTGCAACTCAAGACAATTACATCCGTGCGATCAACGTGACTAATGGTGATGAGCTGTGGAAAGGTCGTCTACCTGCAGGTGGTCAAGCGACGCCAATGACTTATGAAGCCAATGGTAAGCAGTATGTTGTGATTATGGCGGGTGGTCACGGTTCCTTCGGTACCAAAATGGGTGATTCTTTGGTTGCCTATGCACTACCTGACAATAAATAATGAAGTTTTATAGTTAAGTAAAAAAGCCTGATTCGTCAGGCTTTTTTATGCAAAATACAGGCTGTTATGACAATAAAGCTTGATTAGAAAATCATGAACCTTTAGCTCAGCTTTCCTGCAAGTATTCAGTTTGATCTTATGCAGATGCTGAGTCTTTAAAATTAATAAGACACTTTTAAAACGTTTGAACTCCCATGGCATGAGTGAATGCCAGATATTAGGAATATTAGCTATGCACCTTCATACCACGCGGTTGCCGATGAAATCGACTTTATCCTGTCTGATTGCTTGTATCAGTCAAGGAATTTATGCGGAAGAACCGGTTACAGAGGTACAGCGACTGGCTCCCATTGTGGTTGAAGCAACCCGTACAGATCGTGCCATTCTGGAAACACCGGCATCTACCTATTATCTGAATCAGGAACAACAGAATAGCCTGAATGTAAATCTGTCTGAAACCTTAAAAGGTGTACCAGGTTTACAGCTGAATAACCGCGAAAATTATGCTCAGGATTTACAGATATCAATGCGGGGCTTCGGTGCACGTTCGACTTTCGGTGTGCGAGGAGTACGTTTATATGTAGACGGTATTCCTGCGACTATGCCGGATGGGCAGGGGCAAACCTCGAATATTGACCTGAATAGCTTGGATCATATTGAAGTGCTGAGTGGGCCATTTTCTTCGCTATATGGTAATTCTTCTGGCGGAACCATCCTGACACAAAGCCGTGAAGGGCAGGGACCTGATTCAGTCACTTTGGGATATTCGGGTGGCAGTCAGAATAAAGGCCAAACGAACCTGGTGCTACAAGGTGGTTCAGAAAATGCTTCTGAACCAAGCTATATCATCAGTTCATCTTATTTTGATACCGATGGTTTCCGTGATCATAGTGGTGCACATAAAGTACTGAACAATGCCAAGCTGACTTGGGATCTGGACGATGGCTCTAAAATTAACTGGGTCAATAACTATGTCAAAATTACAGCAGATGATCCAGGTGGTTTAACTCGAGATCAATGGCGAGAAAATCCTAAACAGGTCGCAGCGAATGTGTTGCTATATAATGCACGTAAAGAAATTGAGCAATTCCAGACAGGACTGACCTGGAACAAGCCAATTAATGATCAGCATGAATTGTACGGTATGGCGTATTGGGGACAGCGTGAAGTCACTCAATATCAATCTATTCCAAGTACAGCACAAAGTGGCCCAAATCATGCTGGTGGTGTCATTGATTTTGATCGTCAGTTTTATGGAGCAGATCTTCGCTGGACCGGAACAGATATTTTACAAAACACTAAATTGATTGCTGGTGTGGCTGTAGATGGTATGACCGAAGACCGCAAAGGCTATCAAAACTTTGTCGGCAATACTTTAGGCATTAAAGGTGAACTCCGTCGTAATGAAGATAATACGCTTTGGAATGCAGATCCTTATATTCAAGCATCTTATAACTTTGCGCCAGATTGGACTTTAGATGCTGGTTTGCGTTATAGCAATGTGCATTTTAAATCTGAAGACCGTTACCTAAGCAATGGCGATAATTCAGGTAAAACGACTTATGAAAAAGTACTGCCTTCAGTTGCATTAAGTTGGAAAATTCTTCCTGAATTAGTGACTTATACAAGCTTTGCACAAGGTTTTGAAACACCAACATTTACCGAAATGGCTTATCCGGCTGATGGCAGCAATGATGTATTAAGCTTAAAAGCGGCTGAAAGTGAAACTTATGAACTGGGATTAAAATCTGCGAATCGCTTCGGTGATATGACCTTAGCAGCATTTCAGACTCAAACCAAAAATGACATTGTTTCTGCGGGAAGTGATGGCGGGCGCTCAACGTTTCGTAATGCAGATAAAACCTTAAGAAAAGGACTGGAACTATCCTGGAGTAAAGACCTGTGGCGTGATCTGGCAGCACAAGCCAGCTATAGCTATATTGATGCAACATTTGATGCCGATATTCCAGCAATTGGTACAGTAGCTGCAGTTTCGTCAGGTAACTATATTCCTGGAATTGCTAAGAATCAGGCATTCTTTAGTTTGGGATGGAAACCTGAAAATGGCTTACATGGTGGAATAGATGTACGTTACTCAGACCGAATTTATGTTAACGACATTAACTCACAATATGCACCAAGTTATACAGTGGCTGGGGCTAATGTAGGCTATAACTGGAATGTCAAAGATTTGTCTGTAAAAACGTTTGCACGCGTAGATAATCTGTTTGATAAGGATTATTCAGGCTCAGTCATTGTCAACGAAAGCAATGGTCGTTTCTATGAACCAGCAGAAGATCGTAACTGGAGTGCTGGGTTAAGCGTGACAAAAGAGTTTTAATTTAAATCTGACTTAAGCTTTCTTAATTTATTCAAGATTCATGTTCACATGTGAATGTCCGCCAAGATCAGCAATAAGTGCGAATCTAAGGCGGACATTTTTACTTTGGAGAAACCGGACATTTCTATTTTGGATTTACATGATTCATTTCGTATAATGTATATTATGTTAAATTGAGTACATGATACTTTAAGTTCATAAACCCTCTCACTAAACTACAAAACAATTACTTAGTTACTATTTTCAACTAGACTAAAATGACTTATGTTTATATTTTAAATAATTCATAAAGTTCTCGGAAAATTTATGTTCTTTATAAAAACAATTCGACTTTCAAAAAAATATTCAAATGAAAATAAAATCATTTTATTATTTGATGCAACAATATCAGCACCTTGCCTTTATCCTTTACTGTATTGTATGGGAAGTCTTCGATTTCAAAGTATAGCTACTCAACAATCAGATTTACTCGCAATTAAATTTTGGTATGAGTTTTGGTTTAAAAAATATAAAACAATTTTCTGTGAATCCTTTATCTCATCAGGATATGATCCAGAAATCTATTTAAGTGAAATTGATAACTTTATTGTTTTTCTAGAAAATAATAAAAAATTTGAGAATAATTTAATTCGTATTAGAGTAAATCCTGACATTAATTATATGACTATTACGCAACGTATACGATCATTGTTTAAATACTTTATTTACTTATTGGATGAATATTGGAATGTTTGGAATCAAGACCTTACGCTAAAAGAAATAACAAATCGTAGAAAAAAAATTGATATTTTCTTAATGAATAAAAAAAAGATTTTTAATAAATTTTCTAAACGTAGCTTTACAGTTAAAAGTGGAATTAATTATCATTTTAAAAGCTTAGACAATGAAATGGTTTGTAGACTTTATGAAATTATTCGTCCCAGCAAGAAAGCTAATATTAATGTAAACAATCCTTTCATCACAAAACAACATCAACTTCGTAATTTCTTGATCGTACACCTAATGATAAACTATGGTTTAAGAGTTGGCGAATTGATGCTTTTAACAACTAAATCAATAAAAAAATCAATTAATTCTAATACTTATAATCTTATAATTACAAATACTGAAGATGAATATGATATTAGGAGTAGAAAACCAAGTATAAAGAATGAATTCTCTTATAGGGTAATCAAATTAAGTAATTTCGACTACGAAGCTATTAATGTATATATGGAAAAAATAAGAAATACAACCCAATCAGACATATTGTTTACTTCTTTAACCTCCCCCTACTCTGCACTAAGTTATTCATCTATAAATGCAATTTTTAACAAAATAGATATAAAATTTAGAGGTCTCTATCCTATATATTTTGATGATACAAATATTGACTCAATTCATAAAATAACACCTCATGTGTGTCGACACACATGGGCATATATCACATTAGCATTTGCTATAAAAAAATATAAGAACGAAAATCCTTACCAACAATCCATCAGTAATGATGAAATTATGCAAAAAGCACAAGAGGATTTACGTGTTTTAGGTGGTTGGAGCCCTAATAGTAAAATGCCTAGCTACTATGCAAAACGTTTTATTGTAAATAGAGCTAATTTATTGAATTTACAACGTATATCAGATGAAAAATGGGTGATCTAACATGTCTAAACTTGATCAGTTTTCAGGAAATAGAGCAGATTTGGGATCGATTTTTAATTCCCAACAAATAACTGCACTTCAAAATATTAACGAAAAACTTCCAAAAATTGTTAAGTTTTTAATTGCTGAAAAATTTGATGATAAATTTTTAGTATCAACAAGTAATATATGGAATTTTTTTTATTCCGGTAATAGAGAAAAAATAAATTTTTCAAAATTTTCTCAAAATGAAACTATTTTATTGAAATTTTTTCTTATTGTTTTTAGCCAAAGGAATACTCCCTCTTCATTAAGTCAAAAGTCATATTCATTTACAATTTTATTAAATTACCTGAAAAAAAATAACCTAAATTTTAGTTACGAAAATCTGAAATGTTTTTTGATTGATATTGCCCCCATTGAAGAAAAATCAGGGGTTTATTCACATATAAAGTTTTTACTTCGTTTGTTAATCGTTGAGGATTTTCCAGAGTTTGATATAAGTAATGATTATGACTTAGAATTCATTCCACGACCTAAATCATTTAATTCAAAATTATTCTACCAACAATATGAAGATCCTATTGATTATCCTCTTATTTCTATAATTCAAAAAGGATTTATTAAAATAAACAAGGATATAAGCGTTTCTGAAAATACTATAGATGATCAAACACTTCTTTATACTTCAATCTTAGGATTAATTTATACAACAGGACTTAGACCAGTACAATTAGCAAAGTTATCTGTAAATGATATCAAATTAGATTCTACTCGTAGCATAGATCACTTTCATCGGTATAGTATTTTAATCCCATATGCGAAACAAATACGTTACGTGTATGAAAAGATAGCAGTGAAATTACCAGAAGAAATTGCGGAAATTATCATTGCCTATATCAAAAGATTTAATTTGCATTCTGATGATAAATTATTTGATATGGGAGAAAATTCCTCACGCTTTTGTTCAATTGCTATTAATACTCAGTTATTAGATTTTTCTCCTAAATTATATCAAGATGCTGTTCTTTCTGGAGAAATTATACAGCAAAAATATTCTTTCTCTGATTTTAGACATCATGTTGGATATAGTTTAGCAATGGCTGGAGCATCTGCTGAAGAAATATCCTATATTCTTGGGCATTCTGTATTGGTTACTGCTAGACATTATATATTTTCTACCCCAGAACTAGCACAGATTAGAGCTAATGCTCTTGGTCGTAACTTTTTGTATAAACATATGATTGCTATGTTACTTTCAGGGCGTTTAACTTATAAAAATGAATGGAAGCAAAAGAAAGTTTTAGGAAATATTGGAAGTAAAATTCATTATGATATTGGCGGATGTGCATATCAAGAAAAATGTCTTTTTCAGCCAGTACGCAATTGTTATGGTTGCATGTATTTTCATCCTTTTATTGATGCAAATCATACAGCTGTACTACAGAGTATTCAGAATGAAATCGATGATTTAATAAGGTTGTCTGATAATATCGGTATTTCTAGAAATCCTCTAATTAGGATTCATGAATCTACAAAATTTGAAATTGAGTCTGTAATTGCTCGTTGTAAAATTTATGAGGATTAAATTTCATGAAACGTGAACAATATGATTACTTCATAAATGAACAAAAAGAATATTTTGATCAGTATATACAACCTAGTTTTAAAGGATATTGGGAAGATTCTGTTTGGTACGGAGGTACAAGTGGATCTGGATGGCTTTTATCCAGAAGTGGGAAAACACATTTTAATTTCGGAATGATTAATAAAATAAAAGGTTTAGAGCACAATACTATTGATAATAAATTTCAAATTTTTATGAAATCAGTGCTTATACTAAGTTATAGAAAAGCAAATGCTAACGTTTCTCCGCAAAAACTGTATGCTGAATTTTTAATACTAAAGCGTTGGTATAGTGCCTTATATGCTGAAAATCCTCAAAAAACACATCCCTACTACTTGTCTACTTTAACTTTAAATATATCTTTTGAAATTTTAGCTAAAAATACTGATAAAAAAGGTCTTTCCTCTTATGCTTTAACCTTCCTTAGATTACAGGAGATGATAAATCACTATGGTTTTACAAAAAAACCTTTAGATTTTTCTCAGAAGTATTTAAATATCAATCGCTACAGTAGAACTCCTCATGCTTTAAGAACAAAAAGCTTACTTGAACAGTTGGAAATTGATGAAGATGAACTTGACAATAGTAAGTTGATTTCTATTCGAACTTTCATAAATATTGTTTCTTTAATAAGTTTATGTCAAACAAATGGAGAAAAGATTGCTCTTAATTTATTATTACTTTTAATCGTAACTGGTTTGCGTTCAACGGAAGTTTTTCTTTTAAAAACAGATGCGTTGATCAAGCGTCCAATTCTCGATACTGTTTCTAAAAAGCACTTAACTTTAGATGGAATAAAACAATTTACCTTGGGAATTCAGTACTATGGAGCCAAAGGAGCAGGCTTAAGGATTCATTGGCTAGACCCTTTATCAGCTCGTTTGGTAGAAACAATATTTAATTCAGTATTTGAACTTACCAAGGAGTATAGAGAGCATTTAGCTTATATTAGATCTAAAGATTTTTCTAATTTTTTACCGAAATCATTAGATGATATTTCTACAGATTATGTTGAAGTAGATGATCTAATTGGTTCTGTTTTTGGTGTAAGAGATAAAACTAGAGGACGTTCTGGTCAGCGTGATGTTATTGTAAAAACGCTTAAAGGTATTCCTGTATACAAGGAGTATAAAGATGGTAAAGGGTTAAAAAGATATTATTTAAAGAGTGATATTAATTTTTTTATTAAATCTTTAACGAATTATGATTCAAAACTTTCATTTCATCAGGTTTTTAATTATGAGGGGAAAAAAGAAAAAATTGCTTTTGAAGATTTGTTATTTATACATGAGTATAGATCCACAAATCTTCAAAGACAGTTTATAAATAAAACTAATATCATTCCATTTAACGCAATAACTATAAACGGTTTTCTAGGGAATGGGGCGAATATATCTGTATTTAAAAAATATAATTTATTAGAAGATGATAAACAATACTCCAAGTTAACCACACATATCCCTCGTCACAATATAAATACTTTTTTAGCACTCAGTGGATTAGCAGATCATCTACAGGCAATGCTTATGGGGCGTATTGATATTCAACAGAACCAATACTATCAACATTTAGCTATTAAACATCGTAGAGTCGCAGCAGAGATATTAAAGAAATATGATTTAACAAGTTGTCAAGAAAAAAATGAGCTGAAGCCTGTATCCCCCATAGAAGCAATCAAATATGATGGTTTAATGTTTTTTTCTGAAAAACTTGATCTTGAAAATAATTTAAAGATGAATTTACAGTCTTTTGACTCTAAGAATGAAATTTCTGAATTTATAAAGAACTCTTTCTTTGACGAATATTTTGAAGATCTGGCCGAATCATTTAATGAACTCATTAAGCAAAATACTTCTCAAGCTGAATTACTAGTTCATCGTCATGCTTATTTACATCCTCTGCCTTTTGGTAGCTGTATGAGGGAAATAGCAGTCCATGATTGTCCTAAACGTTTAGCCTGCCAATCTGGAGAGCAATGCGGAAACTTTGCTTTAACTGGTCGTAAGGGTGAGCTTGATGCATTAGAGCAAAGTCGTAATATGTTATTAACCGAGTTTAAAAATATAGAGTCGCTCATTACTAATGATGATTCATATATCGAAATGCTTGAGTTGTTAAATCAAAAAATTGTTTTCTTAAATGGCTTAAAAGAAAAAGCACTGAAGAGACAGAATAATTTAACACCTATACCAATTTTTCCTTATAGTAATCAAAATAGTAAACTTCCAATTACTTTAAGTGAATTATTTGCTATTGAGCAGCAGAAAATTGAAGAAAAGGAGACGTAGTATGTTACGTGGTAAGCAATTGGATGAAGTAATTGAACAAGAATTGCAAATGATGTTGATAGAAGGTTTTGAAAAATCACCTATCTCGCATAAATTATTACACAAACGTCTAACGGCTAAAGGTTACATATCTGGTGGATTAAGTACATTAAGTTCAAGTGATCGAAAAAAACTGATTAGTCTTTATCTATCAGAACAAATATCTCCCTTGAATTTAAAAATAAAAGAAAAGCAACTTTTTGTTAACAAAAAAACTAGACTAGCGCTAACAAATACTAATAAAAATTTACGTACACAAATTGAAGAGTTAGAGTCTCAGCTAGCTCAAAATACTGAGAGCCTTATAAATATTATCGAAGAGGTGAAACTTAAGACTAATTTAAAAGTGGACCATTTGTTAGCCTCTCATCTTTTGAAGAAATATTTATCATCAAATTAGCTAGAACATTTTACACTCAATTACCTATTGAGTACCTGATCAGCTACTTGGTAAGTTATTATAGATGATCAGAACTATAATTTCGTTCTTTGCCCTATCTGGACTGCCACCACTCTCCTAGACTAACCTATCTATTCTGCTAATCTATAGCCTAACCAAATTTAATTAACATAAGGTTTTAGATATGAAAATTAAAAGCCTAGAGGATGAAAGTGATATAGCTGCTAAAGCAGCTAGGGTACTTCGTGAAAGCTTTATTAAGGCTGCACGCACCGAAACAGTACTTTATGTAATAAATGATGCTTTATGGAGCAAGAGTCCAAATGGCGATCCTATCTTAATTAAACAATTGTCTGGACGTAACCCTGATCTCGCCAAAAAATTTGCTAGTGGAGAAACTTATAAAATTAAAAAACGAAATATTGGCACTACTAAAAAGTAGTTCATACTCAGCAGCATCTATAAATCTTTACCGTAAAGACTTATACCACAATTTATAACTTTAGCGTTTGAGCAAACAGTGATCTTGTCTGCTTAATGTTTAGGTAGCAAGTGATAAGGTTCAATTTTAAGAATATGTGCGATTTCATAAAGCTTTAAAACTGTAATATTCACTTCTCCACGTTCAATACGTCCAAGATAACTACGATCAATACCACATTGAAGAGCAAGAGCCTCTTGAGTGATTTTAAGTTCTGTTCTTTTATTGCGAATTAAATGGCCAATCGCGATAGATAATTCTGTCATTTGAAACTAACTGTTCAAAAAATAGAAATATCTCTAATTGAGGACTATACATCCACGGACTATAATCCTCATTTATTTAATAAACGACTGAACATGAAAAGACCTGTGCACTTGCCGTTGTATAACGAATTCTTAGAACTTTTTGATAACTACAAAATTCAAAATTGGCAAGCAAAACAATTTTGGGAAAAGCTTAAAATTGATCACAACTACAGAAATCAAAAAACCAAGCGACTTATGTATTCTGGTTTAAAAGTTTTGATGCAATTTCAATATTTAGAAGTTGATCATGAAACTGTCTTTGCACATTAAAGACTTAAACTGATGAATCATAAAATCAATAACTTACATTAGGTATGATTCAGTAAATTTACATTATAGTTCTAAACTCAATGAACTTTGAGTTTAGATAACCAATCCATTTATGACATAATAGTTGTAAATTTACTTATGTTTGAGTTTACCTATTCCAAATATCCAATAAGTAAATAAAACGGTGATTGCAAGTGATATAAAAATGACTATTGGGGATGGTACTTGCATTGGACTCAACCAAAATCCAAATAAAATACATGCAACAAATGCACTGCTACAAAGAAACAACTTAAAAAATACCACAAGTATTGAATCTGATTTTTTCGTAATATTCATTCAAACTTCCTCTTTGAGTTTACAACTATATTGTTAAAGTTTAGAACATTAATGTCATTTTTGAGACTTTAATGGTCAGTCACAGCGGCGTGAACGCTGGCCGTCCTTTCTGATCCGGCGCGATCCGCGCGACATCAGCCGTATCTGGGTCCTGGAACCGGAGGGACAGCATTACCTGGAAATTCCCTACCGTACCTTGTCGCATCCGGCTGTCACCCTCTGGGAACAACGGCAGGCGCTGGCGAAACTGCGGCAGCAAGGGCGCGAACAGGTGGATGAGTCGGCGCTGTTCCGCATGATCGGCCAGATGCGTGAGATTGTGACCAGCGCGCAGAAGGCCACACGCAAGGCGCGGCGTGACGCGGATCGCCGCCAGCACCTCAAGACATCAGCTCGGCCGGACAAGCCCGTTCCGCCGGATACGGATATTGCCGACCCGCAGGCAGACAACTTGCCACCCGCCAAACCGTTCGACCAGATTGAGGAGTGGTAGCCGTGGACGAATATCCCATCATCGACCTGTCCCACCTGCTGCCGGCGGCCCAGGGCTTGGCCCGTCTTCCGGCGGACGAGCGCATCCAGCGCCTTCGCGCCGACCGCTGGATCGGCTATCCGCGCGCAGTCGAGGCGCTGAACCGGCTGGAAGCCCTTTATGCGTGGCCAAACAAGCAACGCATGCCCAACCTGCTGCTGGTTGGCCCGACCAACAATGGCAAGTCGATGATCGTCGAGAAGTTCCGCCGCACCCACCCGGCCAGCTCCGACGCCGACCAGGAGCACATCCCGGTGTTGGTCGTGCAGATGCCGTCCGAGCCGTCCGTGATCCGCTTCTACGTCGCGCTGCTCGCCGCGATGGGCGCGCCGCTGCGCCCACGCCCACGGTTGCCGGAAATGGAGCAACTGGCTCTGGCACTGCTGCGCAAGGTCGGCGTGCGCATGCTGGTGATCGACGAGCTGCACAACGTGCTGGCCGGCAACAGCGTCAACCGCCGGGAATTCCTCAACCTGCTGCGCTTCCTCGGCAACGAACTGCGCATCCCGTTGGTTGGGGTAGGCACGCGCGACGCCTACCTAGCCATCCGCTCCGATGACCAGTTGGAAAATCGCTTCGAGCCGATGATGCTGCCGGTATGGGAGGCCAACGACGATTGCTGCTCACTGCTGGCCAGCTTCGCCGCTTCGCTCCCGCTGCGCCGGCCTTCCCCAATTGCCACGCTGGACATGGCTCGCTACCTGCTCACACGCAGCGAGGGCACCATAGGGGAACTGGCGCACTTGCTGATGGCGGCGGCCATCGTCGCCGTGGAGAGCGGCGAGGAAGCGATCAACCATCGCACACTCAGCATGGCCTGTCGACAACCTCTCGCGCAACCAAGACATCGCGGTCGGACTGCAAGTGATCTTGAAGCCACGGACCCGTCCCACCCCGACATGGACCTCGATGCCCGAACGGACGTTAGATTTCGAGTTCTAGGCGTTCTGCGATGAAGGTTGGATCCCAGCCGGGATTGAAAGTGTCGACGTGGGTGAATCCGAGCCGCTCGTATAGGCCACGCAGGTTCGGGTGGCAGTCGAGCCGCAGCTTGGCGCACCCCTGCGTTCGCGCGGCATGGCGGCAAGCCTCGATCAGCGCGGAGCTGACACCCCGGCCCGCATGTGTCCGTCGCACCGCGAGCTTGTGCAGATATGCGGCCTCCCCCTTGAGGGCGTCGGGCCAGAACTCGGGATCCTCGGCCGACAAGGTGCAACAGCCGACGATGCCGTCGCTGCAACTCGCGACTAGGAGCTCGGATCTCAGGACGAAGGTCTCCGCGAATGTCCGGTCGATCCGCGCGACGTCCCAGGCGGGCGTTCCCTTGGCGGACATCCACGCCGCAGCGTCGTGCATCAGCCGCACAACCTCGTCGATATCACCCGAGCAGGCGACCCGAACGTTCGGAGGCTCCTCGCTGTCCATTCGCTCCCCTGGCGCGGTATGAACCGCCGCCTCATAGTGCAGTTTGATCCTGACGAGCCCAGCATGTCTGCGCCCACCTTCGCGGAACCTGACCAGGGTCCGCTAGCGGGCGGCCGGAAGGTGAATGCTAGGCATGATCTAACCCTCGGTCTCTGGCGTCGCGACTGCGAAATTTCGCGAGGGTTTCCGAGAAGGTGATTGCGCTTCGCAGATCTCCAGGCGCGTGGGTGCGGACGTAGTCAGCGCCATTGCCGATCGCGTGAAGTTCCGCCGCAAGGCTCGCTGGACCCAGATCCTTTACAGGAAGGCCAACGGTGGCGCCCAAGAAGGATTTCCGCGACACCGAGACCAATAGCGGAAGCCCCAACGCCGACTTCAGCTTTTGAAGGTTCGACAGCACGTGCAGCGATGTTTCCGGTGCGGGGCTCAAGAAAAATCCCATCCCCGGATCGAGGATGAGCCGGTCGGCAGCGACCCCGCTCCGTCGCAAGGCGGAAACCCGCGCCTCGAAGAACCGCACAATCTCGTCGAGCGCGTCTTCGGGTCGAAGGTGACCGGTGCGGGTGGCGATGCCATCCCGCTGCGCTGAGTGCATAACCACCAGCCTGCAGTCCGCCTCAGCAATATCGGGATAGAGCGCAGGGTCAGGAAATCCTTGGATATCGTTCAGGTAGCCCACGCCGCGCTTGAGCGCATAGCGCTGGGTTTCCGGTTGGAAGCTGTCGATTGAAACACGGTGCATCTGATCGGACAGGGCGTCTAAGAGCGGCGCAATACGTCTGATCTCATCGGCCGGCGATACAGGCCTCGCGTCCGGATGGCTGGCGGCCGGTCCGACATCCACGACGTCTGATCCGACTCGCAGCATTTCGATCGCCGCGGTGACAGCGCCGGCGGGGTCTAGCCGCCGGCTCTCATCGAAGAAGGAGTCCTCGGTGAGATTCAGAATGCCGAACACCGTCACCATGGCGTCGGCCTCCGCAGCGACTTCCACGATGGGGATCGGGCGAGCAAAAAGGCAGCAATTATGAGCCCCATACCTACAAAGCCCCACGCATCAAGCTTTTGCCCATGAAGCAACCAGGCAATGGCTGTAATTATGACGACGCCGAGTCCCGACCAGACTGCATAAGCAACACCGACAGGGATGGATTTCAGAACCAGAGAAAGAAAATAAAATGCGATGCCATAACCGATTATGACAACGGCGGAAGGGGCAAGCTTAGTAAAGCCCTCGCTAGATTTTAATGCGGATGTTGCGATTACTTCGCCAACTATTGCGATAACAAGAAAAAGCCAGCCTTTCATGATATATCTCCCAATTTGTGTAGGGCTTATTATGCACGCTTAAAAATAATAAAAGCAGACTTGACCTGATAGTTTGGCTGTGAGCAATTATGTGCTTAGTGCATCTAACGCCGGAGTTAAGCCGCCGCGCGTAGCGCGGTCGGCTTGAAGGCTGTAATGGACTCTCCCCGCACCGCGTTTCTTCTATAAGACACGAGGTGTCTGTTTGCCGGGAGAGTGAAGATGAAACGCATTGCAATTGATTTGGCCAAGTCCGTTTACCAGGTTGCCGAAAGTATCCATGTCGGTCGGGTGGATCGTCGCAGGCGGCTCGATCCGGAGGCGTTCTGGCGTTATGTACAGGAGCAGCCGGCGCCTGTCGAGTGGTTGATGGAAGCCTGTGGCACGGCCCACCACTGGGGGCGCCTGATGCAGGCGGCGGGGCATCGCGTGGTGCTGCTGCATCCGCGCTACGTGCGTGCCTACCGGCGGCGCAACAAGACCGACCGCAACGACTGCGATGCGATCCTGGAGGCGGCTCGTTGCGAGGGTATCCGTCCGGTGCCGGTCAAAAGCGTGCAGCAGCAACAGGTGCAGCAGCTGCACAAAATGCGCGAGGCCTGGAAGAAGACCCGGGTCCAGCGCATCAACCTGTTGCGCGGCATCCTGCGCGAGATGGGCGTGGCTGCACCCAATGGCACCCAGGCGTTCCTGCGTCAGGCCTGCGAGCTGATCGAGCGTCCGGAAGTCTGCGCCTTACGCGGCGCGCTGCAGGTACTGTTGGCCGAGATCAGTCTCTACGAACAATCGATGCGCGAGTGCGAGGAGCAGCTGGCGCGCTGGCATGCCGAGGATGAAATCGTGCACAGGCTCGACGAGGTCAGCGGCATTGGGCTGCTCACCGCCAGCGCCCTGAAAACGGCTGTCGGCACGCCCGAACGCTTCGTCAGCGGCCGGCATCTGAGCGCCTGGCTGGGCATGACACCCAACGAATACAGCAGCGGCGAGCGCCGCAGGCTCGGCCGCATCAGCTGCAAGGGCAATGTTTACGTGCGAACGTTGCTGATCCACGGCGCCCGCGCGGCGTTGCTGGCCGCCAAGCGCTGCCAGGCACGCACGCCGCAGCGCCTGACCCAGCTACAACGCTGGGCCCTGCAGACGGCTGAACGCATTGGCCACAACAAGGCTGCCGTGGCCCTGGCGAACAAACTGGTGAGGATCTGCTGGGCGGTGTGGTGCCACGAACGTCGCTTCAGTGGCGACTGGCAGAGTGCAAGGCCCGCCTGACGGCGGGGTAATCAGGAAGACGCGTTATTTCTTGCGGTTGTGGTGAGAAGCGAGACTGTCGGAACAGGCGAGTCCTGCAGTGGAACAAGGCCGATAACAATCATGATCTTCAGGATCGATTGAACGCTTGGCCCCCGCTGCGCGAACTACAGAATGGCCAGGGCACTGCCCACGACAAGGCCGGATATACGAATGCAACCGCGCTGACGACAGGATCGAAAAAGCTTTCCTCACTGCTTGTGGGGAGAGTCCATATACGAATTGTTAGACATCATTTACCAACTGACTTGATGATCTCGCCTTTCACAAAGCGAATAAATTCTTCCAAGTGATCTGCGCGTGAGGCCAAGTGATCTTCTTTTTGTCCCAGATAAGCTTGCTTAGCTTCAAGTAAGACGGGCTGATACTGGGCAGGTAGGCGTTTTATTGCCCAGTCGGCAGCGACATCCTTCGGCGCGATTTTGCCGGTTATTGCGCTGTACCAAATGCGGGACAACGTAAGCACTACATTTCGCTCATCGCCGGCCCAGTCGGGCTGCGAGTTCCATAGCTTCAAGGTTTCCCTCAGCGCCTCGAATAGATCCTGTTCAGGAACCGGGTCAAAGAATTCCTCCGCTGCCGGACCTACCAAGGCAACGCTATGTTCTCTTGCTTTTGTAAGCAGGATAGCTAGATCAATGTCGATCATGGCTGGCTCGAAGATACCCGCAAGAATGTCATTGCGCTGCCATTCTCCAAATTGCAGCTCGCGCTTAGCCGGATAACGCCACGGGATGATGTCGTCATGCACGACAAGGGTGACTTCTATAGCGCGGAGCGTCTCGCTCTCGCCAGGGAAAGCCGAAGCCTCCATAAGGTCATTGAGCAATGCTCGCCGCGTCGTTTCATCAAGCTTTACGGCCACAGTAACCAACAAATCAATATCGCTGTATGGCTTCAGGCCGCCATCCACTGCGGAGCCGTACAAATGCACGGCCAGCAACGTTGATTCCAGATGGCGCTCAATGACGCTTAGCACCTCTGATAGTTGGTTCGAAATTTCGATGGTCACCGCTACCCTCATGATGTCTAACGTTTGACATGAGGGGCGGCCAAGGGCGCCAGCCCTTGGACGTCCCCCTCGATGGAAGGGTTAGGCATCACTGCGTGTTCGCTCGAATGCCTGGCGTGTTTGAACCATGTACACGGCTGGACCATCTGGGGTGGTTACGGTACCTTGCCTCTCAAACCCCGCTTTCTCGTAGCATCGGATCGCTCGCAAGTTGCTCGGCGACGGGTCCGTTTGGATCTTGGTGACCTCGGGATCATTGAACAGCAACTCAACCAGAGCTCGAACCAGCTTGGTTCCCAAGCCTTTGCCCAGTTGTGATGCATTCGCCAGTGACTGGTCTATTCCGCGTACTCCTGGATCGGTTTCTTCTTCCCACCATCCGTCCCCGCTTCCAAGAGCAACGTACGACTGGGCATACCCAATCGGCTCTCCATTCAGCATTGCAATGTATGGAGTGACGGACTCTTGCGCTAAAACGCTTGGCAAGTACTGTTCCTGTACGTCAGCAAGTGTCGGGCGTGCTTCTTCTCCGCCCCACCACTCGACAATATGAGATCGATTTAGCCACTCATAGAGCATCGCAAGGTCATGCTCAGTCATGAGGCGCAGTGTGACGGAATCGTTGCTGTTGGTCACGATGCTGTACTTTGTGATGCCTAACTTTGTTTTAGGGCGACTGCCCTGCTGCGTAACATCGTTGCTGCTCCATAACATCGTTGCTGCTCCATAACATCAAACATCGACCCACGGCGTAACGCGCTTGCTGCTTGGATGCCCGAGGCATAGACTGTACAAAAAAACAGTCATAACAAGCCATGAAAACCGCCACTGCGCCGTTACCACCGCTGCGTTCGGTCAAGGTTCTGGACCAGTTGCGTGAGCGCATACGCTACTTGCATTACAGTTTACGAACCGAACAGGCTTATGTCAACTGGGTTCGTGCCTTCATCCGTTTCCACGGTGTGCGTCACCCGGCAACCTTGGGCAGCAGCGAAGTCGAGGCATTTCTGTCCTGGCTGGCGAACGAGCGCAAGGTTTCGGTCTCCACGCATCGTCAGGCATTGGCGGCCTTGCTGTTCTTCTACGGCAAGGTGCTGTGCACGGATCTGCCCTGGCTTCAGGAGATCGGAAGACCTCGGCCGTCGCGGCGCTTGCCGGTGGTGCTGACCCCGGATGAAGTGGTTCGCATCCTCGGTTTTCTGGAAGGCGAGCATCGTTTGTTCGCCCAGCTTCTGTATGGAACGGGCATGCGGATCAGTGAGGGTTTGCAACTGCGGGTCAAGGATCTGGATTTCGATCACGGCACGATCATCGTGCGGGAGGGCAAGGGCTCCAAGGATCGGGCCTTGATGTTACCCGAGAGCTTGGCACCCAGCCTGCGCGAGCAGCTGTCGCGTGCACGGGCATGGTGGCTGAAGGACCAGGCCGAGGGCCGCAGCGGCGTTGCGCTTCCCGACGCCCTTGAGCGGAAGTATCCGCGCGCCGGGCATTCCTGGCCGTGGTTCTGGGTTTTTGCGCAGCACACGCATTCGACCGATCCACGGAGCGGTGTCGTGCGTCGCCATCACATGTATGACCAGACCTTTCAGCGCGCCTTCAAACGTGCCGTAGAACAAGCAGGCATCACGAAGCCCGCCACACCGCACACCCTCCGCCACTCGTTCGCGACGGCCTTGCTCCGCAGCGGTTACGACATTCGAACCGTGCAGGATCTGCTCGGCCATTCCGACGTCTCTACGACGATGATTTACACGCATGTGCTGAAAGTTGGCGGTGCCGGAGTGCGCTCACCGCTTGATGCGCTGCCGCCCCTCACTAGTGAGAGGTAGGGCAGCGCAAGTCAATCCTGGCGGATTCACTACCCCTGCGCGAAGGCCATCGGTGCCGCATCGAACGGCCGGTTGCGGAAAGTCCTCCCTGCGTCCGCTGATGGCCGGCAGCAGCCCGTCGTTGCCTGATGTCTTTGCACATTAAAGACTTAAACTGATGAATCATAAAATCAATAACTTACATTAGGTATGATTCAGTAAATTTACATTATAGTTCTAAACTCAATGAACTTTGAGTTTAGATAACCAATCCATTTATGACATAATAGTTGTAAATTTACTTATGTTTGAGTTTACCTATTCCAAATATCCAATAAGTAAATAAAACGGTGATTGCAAGTGATATAAAAATGACTATTGGGGATGGTACTTGCATTGGACTCAACCAAAATCCAAATAAAATACATGCAACAAATGCACTGCTACAAAGAAACAACTTAAAAAATACCACAAGTATTGAATCTGATTTTTTCGTAATATTCATTCAAACTTCCTCTTTGAGTTTACAACTATATTGTTAAAGTTTAGAACATTAATGTCATTTTTGAGACTTTAATGGTCAGTCACAGAAACATCAAAAGAAAAAGTTTTTTCCTATACAGAAACACCCCGTATGAATGAGCTCAGGAGTCGAACAAAAAAGCAAAGACTAGAAGAAACTTTTTCTAAGAAAAAAACAGAATTTTTTAATCAGATTAAAGATAAAGAAAATAATATTGAGTTTTTAGAATCTTTATTATCAGATGATAAAACTTTAGAGAAATATTTTATTAACCATAAAGAAAAATTAAAAAATGAGATTAAAAACATTAATTCAAACATTAGATTAATGGATGAAATATTGGGTCAATAAAACATATATAATTAAAATAGGCTCTAGACTAGCAGATTTACACTTAATTTTACCTAATGAGGTTCCACAGCTCAGTTGCTAACTCATTAGGTTCCCTCATCCAACGCCATTCAGTTTCTTTAAGATGATAATTAAAGTACTCTTTTGATATGCAGTTAAACTTTGCTAGCCTTCGTTTACAAAAGCTCCAAAATGATTCTATTCCATTTATATGGCATTGTCCTCTAGCAAACTCATTTGCTCCCTGATTTACCCTAAAATGCTTTGAATAACCCACATCAACAAGACCATTATAGCCACGCCATCCATCACTATAAATCACACTCTCAAGTGAAACTTTACCAATGATAACCCCTTGTAAAGTCTTCATTTTACAGTCAGGGTAATCCTCCCATAATGTTCTCTCCTATGCAAAAAGAATAGACGAAATTTGTCTAGGAGAGTGGCGGCAGTTCATTTTGTAAGTTCAATAGATTATTTATAAAAGAAAAGGTATTTTCTGAATCAAAACTTCTTCTTCCATAGCCTTGGTTAAGCAAATCCTCACCTAAGTATTCATCAAATTTTTCTATCTCTTTATCTTGTATATAAGTAGCAAGCTCTTCTTCTTTTGGAATTCCATATACAAGTAAAGATCTAAGATATGAAACCACCGATGCTTTATCTATTTGTTCTATTTCAATGATCCCATATAAAGAGGTAACTGAAAAATTGTTCATTATAAATATGACTTTTAACGTATCTGTAATTTTGTCTCCTAACCAGGTAAAGATGTAGACTTTATTACCTATCTCAATAATAGACTGATTCGCTAAATTAACGTCATTGAATACAGATATACTTTCATCGAATAAAAGCTTTGCTGTTCGATCTATAAAGTCAACTTTGTGCTCTCCAACTGTAATTCTGTAATCATTTCCTTTTAAAATATCAAACATTTCCTTTCTAACGATATCATGAACAGCTAACCCGTCCCCACCAAAGGATGGAGGACGCCCACCTTTAGCTGCTATTACACGAATTACTTTTTTTTCAGGCTCAACGTCTAGCACTTTCCATCTTTTACCTGCAAATATGATATATTGATCCTTTAAGATAACTGTTGTGACAGGCAATGTACCTAATGTTTTTAGGCCTGAAATGATCCTGTATTCTTCTGGGGTTTTGAAAACAGCGTAAAAACTATAATGATTAACAATTTGCTCACCACGTATTCCTAATGTAAGTTCACCGCTTCGTAGCTGTGTAATAAGCTCATTTTTTCCCATTGATGTTAGTAATAATTTGAATTGGTCAATTGATACTTTATGAAATGGGCCTGATTTACATAGTAACGTATATATCTGATCAGCCCTGACCCCGCCCCATTGGGCTATCAGCGCGAGTATTTGATGCAGTAATGTTGAAAAGTGGAATTGAGAAGTGTCTGCTGGTTCAAACCATTTACTACTAATTAATAGTCTTATCATAGCCAAAGACTGAATCAGTTCTAAACGTAACATATCAACAATGTGGCTATCTTTAGTAAGTTCTTCTTCCTCAATAAGCATTCTGAGGACAGCCGGTTCATTTCTACGTCCTGACCGCCCCATCCGTTGCCGGAGACTTGCTACAGAATGTGGAGAAGTTACTTGAATTACAGAATTTACTTTACCTATATCAATTCCCAATTCTAGAGTCATAGTACAGACTGCTGTTGTAGGTAGACTTTCCTTCTGTAATCTGTGCTCTAAGTCTTCACGCAACTCCTTAGCTAAAGAACCATGATGGGGGAAAAATTCATTTGGAACCCTATTTTGGCGACATAATTCACTTAACGAAGCCGCTATACTTTCAGTTCTTTGGCGACTATTTGCGAAGACTAAATGTGATCCGCCACGACAAAATTTATAAATATCCTGACAGATCTGAGTTCCTGCATTTTTTAAGTTCTCTGAATTATTCTGAGAAGGATTAATATAGCCTTTTACCTGTACTTGCATAGTTGCAGAGCTTTTCGTTATTGTAATTATTTCACAGTGTAATTTTTGATTAGCTCGTAATGCTAAAGGTACTGTCTCCAATTCACCTAGCGTAGCACTTAATGCCACTCGAGGAATTGGTGACTCATATTTTCCCAATAGATGATCGATCCGATTCAGTAAAGACAAAAGGTGCAGACCACGCTCCGTGCCAATAAATGCATGAAATTCATCGATAGCAATATATTTAATATTGATGAACGCACTTTTAAGCCAACCAGCCTCTCTGATAAGCAAAGACTCTAGTGATTCTGGTGTTATTAGTAAGATACCTGAAGGATTTTTTTTTACGCTGTTTTTTCTACCTTGTGAACTGTCACCATGCCAAGGTGTAATAGATAACTTAAGTTCTTCTCCTAAGCTTTCCAATCGTCGAAATTGATCATTAATTAAAGCTTTCAACGGACTAATGTAAAGGATACCAAAGCCATTTTGAATATCTGCTATTTTACTGCAAGCAGGTAAAAAGAACGCCTCGGTTTTACCTGCTGCTGTTGATGCACTGATTAAAACATCCCGATCACCAGATAAAATAGGATCAAGAGCTTTTTTCTGAATTTCTCTTAAATCTGGCCATCCTTGTTTATAAACCCACTTTTGTACAGAAGGATGTAGTTTTTGAAATTCATCTTTCATATTCTAAATTCAGCTAATTCTTGGGTTTCTGAAGGTTCATCCTCATAAATTTCATCCATATCTGTTATACGTTCTTCTTCAATGGACAATTCATTGATGAAATCATTCCATTTAATCCCTGAATTCTGTTCAATCACAGCTAATAGATCGAGGAATGCTTTAATTGTATTTCTAGGGGTCCTAAAATAAGCATCTCCTATAGTTTCATTACAGTGCTTCAGAAATGCATAAAGCCCCTCATCTGGAACTAAATATTTATCAGGATCGCCACATGCAACAACATTTCTCAAATTCTTAAGTAAAATAAAAAACTCTTCAGGGGTTAAGTTAGCTAGATGTAAAGCTGTAGAAGAATAATCCACTACTCCTGCTCTTTGGGCAAAACTATTTTCTGCTAATCGTGATTGCAATGCCTCATAACTATACAACCCTTTACGTGGATCTAATAGAAACTCTGGCGTACCCCCCAATAAGAAACCTAAGTATTCGGCAGTACCTTGTAGGCAGTCGTTTAATATTCTTAAAATCTGCTCATAGTTGGACATACGTGCTTGTGTACTGTGTAATTTATACAGGTTGACCATCTCATCTAAATTTACAAGTAAACCTGCATAACCGGCTTGACGTACAAAGAGACTCAGTAGTTTTAAAGAATCATAGAATGAACTGTCTGAAATAATAGTGCTTACGCCTAAGTCTTTCTTCGCTTCAGTTTTAGTTGTATATTCAGCTCTCAACCATCTTAGAACATTGGATTTTAATAATTCATTGTCTTGCTCATGTGCTATCCAATAAGCTTCAATAACTTTAGCAAAGTCATAGCCTCCAACTAAGTCAGCTAATGAAGACAACTTATTCTGAATAACAGTCGATACAGCTATATTTGTGTTATCTGCTTCTTTAATTGCTTCAGTAATAAAGCGTTCAACTACACTCGTAAGTGCATTTCCATCTGGTTTATTACGTGTAGCCATATTACGAATTAATTCAGAATATAAATTACGAGCTTGCCCTCCTGAAGCATGAATTCGTCGATCTGGTGAAAGATCAGCATGTACAGTGACCAATTTTTTCTCTAGGGCAATTGAGCGGACCACACTTAGAAAAAATGTTTTCCCTGATCCGTATTCCCCAATAATTAATCTAAATGTTGATCCACCTTCGATGACCCGATCAATATCTTTGTTTAATGCTGAGATCTCTTTAGAACGTCCTACTTGGATATGTTGCAGTCCGATTTTAGGCGTAACCCCTGACTTGAGCGATTGTATAATTGCTTCTTTCTCTTTTAATCTTATAGGTTTTATTGACATGTTATTCCTCTCTTAATTCTGCAACGATTTCTTTATCGACATAAATGTCACCATCATCTTCAAGTACAGGAGCATCCGCTATTTCATACGCCCAATCATTGATAGTCTCAAGAGCACCATCAATCATCAAGTTAAGCTTTTGGCAAATGGTCTCGATGTCTTCACGTAACCATTTCTCTTTATCAATCAAAGTTTCAAATAGTACTCTATGCTGTTTATCCAAACCTATAGTTAAGCTAGAACCTAATGTCACAGGTTCAATTTTTTCTTCAGGTATATTTTCTTCCACAAAAATTGATCCTAAAAGCGTATGTACTTCTTTAGTTTCAGCTTCATGCTGAGCAAGAATTGAATCATCTAAAATAAACGATGTGATATTGCCTCCAGTTGGCTGTTTTTGAGTGGAAATTATCTTTTGAGTTGTATATTGATGTAAGTCGGAAGGAATTAAGCTCTTATCAATACCCAACATCGTATATAACTTCTCAAGCTGTTTAATCTCTGTCGCTTCAATTTTCCCATCTGCTAAAGCTATTTGAACAAGTATCTTTCTAAATGAAATTTTGTTTGTTTCATCCATAGATTCTATTTGTTGCTTTAAGCCTGCGGTATTCACTGAAGAATTCATACTCCAGATGAAATATGCGTTTAGTGACGATCTTTCACTTAATGAAATTGAAGAGTCTTCATCAATAGTTTTATTGATTAGAACTTTCTCTTTTTCATGAAAAGTACTGTCACACTTCGCTATCATGACAGCCAATCTAATAAATAGTAAAAGTTTTTTGAAAGACTCAGATAATTTTTCATCTCCATTTAAACCATCATGAGTTAATACTATATAACCATCGATGCTAGGTTTAACCTTATAAATTTGAGCATTAGGAACGTAAAAATAGTTTCCAAAACTTAAAAAATTATCTAAGAGATCGAGTTCCTTTTTATTTAGCTTTTCTGGTGTTGGTTTTCCCGTGAAACTCCATAATTCAGAAAACAGCACTAGCCCATTATCATTAATTATCTTGCCTTCAGCCCATGATTTAAATTCAAGTAACAAATTACTTGTATTGTGTTTTCTTAAAGCTTCGGGTAACAAAAGAACGGCTTCTATATCTTCTTTATTCGTCCCTTTCCGCCCCAGGTATCTACTATATTGCTCTAGAGCCTCTGTACATTGGTCAGCAATATTTGCCAACTTTTTAATAGGTGCTTTCAATATACTAGGATCAGGTAAATCAATAGTATCTAATTGGAAGCCACGCAATGTTCCACTTGCTGGATAATAATCCAATCGAAGTTTAGTCTTATTAGGTTTTACTACTAAACCTCCATTTGTTTCCTTAAGGTAGAGCTGCTTAAAGAGATTTGAGAATTCCTCGGCACATCTTCTAGCGGGAGTTCTTAAATTATATTCATCTGTATTCTTTATCCAGAGCAAAGCTAGCTCATCAGTAATAGGTTTGCCATCTTGTACTTGTTTAGCTAAATGATATTTAAAAAGAATAGAATCATATCTGGTAGGAAATTCGGAATAATCAATTTGTATGATTTCAGGTCTTAAATAAGCCATGATCTCAATAAGCTTGCTAGAATAGTTATGAAAAGCATAGTGATCAGTAAATATTTGACGTAATCTTTTTAACTCATTGAAAATAGAAATGTATTCACTATTATCAACTTTTCCTTGGGTACCATCGATTAAAACTCTTCGCTCTAGACCATAAAAATAAATAAAAACATAGCCAATAGGAGTTTCAGGATCAGATCTCTCTCCAAATAGCCAATCTAAATAGGCACCTCTTGCCTGAGGAGATAATGAAATATAGGTAGGCCAATATCCTAATGAACCATCAGTATAAGATTTATCCCTTCTTTCTGTTAGCAGACATTCATCAACTAATGAAGCTTCTGTTTCATAGCTATTGTAATAAGCATTAGTTTTATAGGCTTCAAGCTGTCCACCAAAATAAAAGAAACCCTTATCAGATTCATAACCTTTTAATTTTATTTGCTCCCCTCGCTTTATCCATTGACCAAGAGATTTATTAGATGATTTAGGTTCAGACTGCCCCACTGATATTGTGAATGTGACTAGGTTATTTTCTGATTCATGATTAAGACTTTGCATATTTTTTTTAGGCAGGTTTTGGGTAGTAACAAAATTACTAGCTTTAGTATTAGAGTTCACTATTTCAGGGTACTTTGAGCGTTGAGATACCAATGAAGATGGTGAGCTTGTAATAGACTTTTCTTTGGAAGCAATTTCCTTATTTGTGTTTATTTTTGCCCCATTAGAAATTGAACTAGCCAATCTTGTTGGGGTTGGAATTCGTTTTGCATTTTTCTTCTTTGAATATTGGACTACATAAAATATACCTACTCCAATAATTATTAGAAATATTAACCCCACATCCCCACCTAAAAATATATAAAATTTTTTAATTATTAATCTTATAGGTCAAATAAGCAACACATAAAACTTATGACATATAGGATGAATTGTTAGCGACACAAATTGTCGTACTATTGATTGAAAATCTAGATAATCAATTTTGATTAATTAACAATCAATACTCTTTATAATAAATAGGAGATATTAATGAAAGAAGACCTAGTTGATTGGCTGAATTTTCATGCTGATGTCCTTGGTAAACATAAGTTTCCATGCTTTGTATGGGGAGTAGGTACTGTATTGATGTTATTTTCTCAATATTTGTATCCATACATCCTTCAAAAGTTTTATAACTTGCAAATATTTAGCCAATATCTTTTTAGAGATACTATTGAAAAAAATCTTAATTATTTAGTTCATGGGCTTTGGATTATTCCACTGATCATTTTTATGTTTTTCTTTATGATTGGTATTAAAATTCATCAAGATAATATTAGAAGAATCTACAAATACTAGTTTGATAGAGATTATGTCTTAAACGCGCTAAATGACATTTATAAGCCATTCCCTGAGCGGAATTTCTGCTCAGGGGTAATTATTTAATTAGGCTCTAGACTAGCAGAATGATTATGTTAGTCTAGAATCATCATAGAAAACAATAAATTAAGTCACTACAAGATTAAAAAATTATTCAATGCTTTTGTGTTGATATTCCTGCTTCCAAAACAGCCTTATTACTCAATTTAAATCGTAATACGATTAACTATTGGTACAT
>NZ_VPDK01000037.1:0-29970 GCF_013417725.1 Acinetobacter sp. YH12233 | reverse complement strand
TCTTGACTCAAGCATTAATGCAGTACGATCTTCAAAGTTAAGATGATGGTATGACAATTTTATATACTCCATAAACCCTTTAAATTAATTAGGTGGTTTATGTCGCACTTCAAGTTTTACTCTGCCATGTAACTTTCATTTTGATATAAATTTTCTTACTCATCTTATCTAAAAATATTTAAATGATAAAAATAAAAAATCCCAACAGGATATGTTGAGATTCTCTATTTATAATTAGCTTAAGCTAACGGTAAATATGAATAATGCTCAGGCTATAAAATCTCGTAAAATGTGTTGATTTATCACTTCATCAAAACTTAGATTTGAAAGATTTTGCTTGTTATGTTTGATGCTTTTATAACAATAACTCGCTGCAATACCCATACTAATTAAAGTCAACAATTTCATTGTTCACCTCAAAATTAAAAATATTAGAAACTGTGAAATTAAAATATCAGCTTGCTTTGTAGTGGTCTAAGCCAGTTTGGAAAGCTTTTGTATGGTATGTAAATCCGTTAAGACCATTTCAGCTCTATAAAAATCATTGTCAATTTTTTGCTTAGCCTTGAATTGTCTGATCTTCCCTTAACTGACTCGACAAGTTCAGTAGAAAATGAAGATCATTGAGGATTAACATTCTTAAACGGAAGATCATATTTGAATACAAAAAGTACATCATTTTAAAGCGGCATGGTCGCAATCAGATTAGATACAAAACATAAATTCAAGGAAGATAAATCAGAATCTGCTATGATAGCTTCCACTTAGTGGACTCTTTTATGTCTTCCCTTATCTCCTACTTATAAGTAAAGGAGTATCACAATGGGCAACATGACTGCCACACCAGAATTATTTTATATATTTTAGTAGGTTAAAGTGAAAATTGTCATTCTTAACAAGCCTTATGACGTCCTCTCCCAATTTCGTCCAGATGAAAAACATCAGACTATGGCGGATTTCGTAGACGATCCGGATCTGCGTATTGCCGGTCGTCTGGACATGGATTCTGAAGGTTTGATGTTCCTGACCGATCATGGCGGTTTAAACCAATATATTACCAATCCAGCCAGCAAAAAATTCAAAACTTATCTGGTTCAGGTCGATGGGGATATAACCGAAGAAGCTCTAGAACAGCTTCGTAAGGGTGTTGAACTGAATGACGGTATTACGCTGCCAGCCAAAGCAATTAAAGTCATTGAACCGGAATGGTTATGGGAGCGCAATCCTCCTGTACGTTTCCGTGCTTCTGTTCCAACTTCATGGGTCGAAATTTCAATCTGTGAAGGCCGTAACCGTCAGGTACGTCGTATGACTGCAGCCGTTGGTTTTCCTACCTTACGTTTGATCCGTACCAAAATCGGTTCAATTGATCTGGTTCAATTAGGTTTACAGCCAGGTGAAACTAAAGAAATTGAACCCCTACTTTATCCAGACTTTAAAGATGTGCCTGCTCAAGAACCTTACCGCTCGCGCTCTTATGTGAAAAAACCGGGTGGTACCGGTGGTAAACCAATTAACAAGAAAGTAACGAAAGACGGCACCAAGAAAAAAACCGGCACACCGCGTATCTGGCAAATGGAAGAAGGTGAAAAACCACGTCGCAAGACCAATGGTACCACCCGTCCAAATACCAAGAGTCGTGGCCGTCGTACACGTTAAGCCACTGCTTAGATCGGGAAGATCAAACTAAAGACCACCCCTTGAGAATGGTTATTCACCTGAACTTCCCCCTGATGCAACTGCATAATGGACTGCACAATCGCCAAGCCCAAACCACCCGTTTGGGCTTTTTGATGCCGGCTGCTATCAACTTGATAAAAGCGTTCAAACAGATGGGCTAAATGCTGCTCGGGGATCTGTACACCTGCTGTCAGCACATCAATCCGACAGCTATTTTCTGTAGTCATCGCCGTGATTCTGATCTCGCCATTTTCCTTTCCATACTGCACTGCGTTGCTGAGTAAATTGGCAAGCGCACGTTGCAGATGTTCCGGATGCGCAGCTATATTCAGTTGAGCCGGAATATCCGTATAAATAGATATATTTTTTTCTTCTGCCAGAAACTCAAAATATGCCAGCAAATCTTCTATGATCTGGCTAAGTTCTAGTGTCTGTTTTTCTATCTGATAGTGGCCATGTTCAACTCGGGCGATAAATAGCATGTTTTCAATCATCTGAGTTAGACGTTCATACTCTTCCAGATGGGAATACAGCAAATTTTCTAATTCATCGCGACTGCGTGACTTCGACAAGGCAATCTGGGTTTGCCCCATCAAGTTATTCAGGGGCGTTCGTAATTCATGGGAAATATCTTCAGAAAATCGGGCCAACTGTTCATAGCCTTGCTGTATTCGGTCCAGCATGGCATTCATGGCCTCGGTTAGTTGCTGCACCTCAATAGTTCGGGATGGCAACTCGATACGCTGATCCAGCTGCTGCACATTAATTTGCTGAGTGGCGTAAATTAATTGGCGCATGGATCGCAGTAGATAGTGTCCCATCAGCCAGGCTAACAAAGTAGATAAAATAATACCAAGCAGAGTGTAGATCACTAATTTTATCAGGTAATGTTTTAAAACCTGTTGCCCTGCTGCGAGCTGCTTACCGGTAATCAGTTGATAAGACTGTCCATTAAAGTCCACTTGCTTAAATGCCAAACGGGTCGTGGGTTGTTCAATCTTATTATTTTGATAATTCAGCTTGGTGTGATAATCCAATAGAGGAATAGCGATATTTAAAGGATTAATGTCAATCAAGGTATTCTGAGCATTTTTAAGAATCAGTAAGTTATCTTCCTGTCCAAGCATATTCTCATAAAGCTCCGGATGCTCGATCAGCACCTGAAAGCTTTGCTGATCAGCCAGAAATATTTCTATTCTGGAAATCCGCAAGGCCAAAGCTTCATCCTGCTGTTGTTGCACCATCTGCTGCATATTGTGATAGGACAACCCGCCGATACTTAAAAAAACGATACAGGAAATAAGGCCAAAAGCGATGCCGAGACGTGTGCCTAAATGCATTTTCATGCGTGCACATCCAGTTTATAACCCATACCACGTACAGTATGAATAAGTTTTGGACTGAAATGATCATCAATTTTAGAACGTAATCGGCGTACAGCAACATCAACGACATTGGTGTCGGTATTAAAATTAATATTCCAGACCAGTGAAGCAATTTGTGTCCGGGTTAAAACTTCGGACTGGTGTTCCATCAGCAACTGTAAAAGCGCAAACTCCTTTTGGGTAAGCTCAATTTTTTGCTGGTCTCGAAATACTTCCCGGGTTAAACGATTCAGCTCTAAATTGGCCACCTGATACATTTCATGTTCAACTTTTGGTACACGGCGCAGTAGGCTTTTAATTCGGGCCAAAAGTTCGATATAAGAGAAAGGCTTGGTTAAGTAGTCATCTGCACCCAGTTCCAACCCTTTGACCCGGTCAAGCACATGATCTTTGGCAGTCAGCATGAGTACGGGGACTTTAGAGAAAGTACGCAAGGTTTTGAGGACTTGCCAGCCGTCCAGGTCGGGCAGCATCACATCCAGCAATACCAGATCAATCGGTTGCTGTTCCAGCACTGATAAGGCATGCAGGCCATTACCCACCTGTGTAGTCTGGTAGCCGGATTCATTTAAGCCTGTGGCCAAGAATCCGGCAATTTTGGCTTCATCTTCTACAATTAAAATATGCATGGGCTGAGTTTAATCAATTTCATACAGCGCAAAGATTACAAATTGGTAATCTGATTGTCATCCATGAGCTTCCATTCTTTGATTATGATCTTCTCAATTTCTATATGACTGAACATTATCATGAGAAGTAGATTAAATCAGAGAAAAATATTTTTATATCTAGCGAGTTTAGCAATGGTTAGCTTAAGCCATGCTGAATTAAAAACGGCCTATATTATGGACTTGAGCACAGCAAACCAACTTGCTGAGAATGTCATGCAAGCTTGTCAGAAAGCCAGCAAACCCGCTGCAGTCACAGTACTGGATCAAGGCGGTAATGTTCTGGCCAGCCAACGGCATGAATCTGTCGGAATTCACAATTTAACTGCATCACAGCGTAAAGCCTTTACTGCATACTCGACTAAGACCAGTACATTGGATTTCATGCGTCATGCACAAAAGAACCCGGATGCACAAAATTTAAATACCCTGGATGAATTGTTATTATTATTGGGCGGCGGGGTACCTGTGGTTTATAAAAACCAGCTCATTGGCGCTGTTGGCGTTGCAGGCTCTGGTGGCTCTGAACAGGATCATCAATGTGCCGCACAAGGCATTCAACATACTTTAAAACAACTTTAATTTTATCTATCTATTGAATAGGAACAGACCTATGAAAAAAATTATTTTTGGTGCTCTTCTAGCGGCGACAGCAAGCTTTTCTTTTGCACAGAATCCCTTAAGTGTGCATGTGCTGAATCAGGAAACTGGTCTGCCTTCCGCCAATGTCGCGGTGATTTTGGAAGCTCAGCAGGGTGACAAGTGGGTAAAACTGAATGAGTTAAAAACAGATACCAATGGCCGTATCAAAGAGTTTTATCCTAAAGATACAGCTTTACAGAAAGGCATCTATAAAGTGACCTTCAAAACCGGTGACTGGTTTAAGGCCAATAATCAACGCACCTTCTTCCCTGAAGTACCTGTGGTATTTACGATTGACGGTGCTTTGGAGCACTATCATATTCCGTTATTACTGAGCTCTTATGGTTATTCAACCTATCGTGGCAACTAATTCTTAATCCCTAAAAGCATCATTTTCATGGCGCTTTATTTTGAAGCGTAAAACAGCTGCATTGCATCATTCATCTGGCTTTCGCTTGTTATTTATCTCCTGGAATGTTATTTATGATTCACATAATTAATATTTTTAAAACAAAGTGTATCTAAAAAAGGAGTTTTGCAATGGATCAGCAAGTGAACCAGATGTTTAATCAGGACCGGTTAATTCAGTATCTCGGTGCGCATCTAATTTCTTATAACCACAATCATGCGAAGATTGAACTTAAAGTGTCTGAACAACATTTACAGGGGCATCAGACCTGTAACGGCGCTGTGATTTTTGCATTAGCTGATGCTGCATTTGCCATTGCCTGCAATACCGGCGAACATCCAGCAGTCGGCCAACATTGTGGTATTCATTATCTGAAACCGGCACTGCTCGGTGATACCCTTACCGCCATAGCTGAACATAAAGCCAGTAGCGGTCGCAGTGGGATTTACGATATTCAGATCCTGAATCAGGAAGATCAAATCGTGGCTGAATTCCGTGGAACCTCACGACTGATCATTAAATAAATCATCTAAAAAACCCAATAAAAAAACCGCTGTCTTAACAGCGGTTTTTTTAATAGCAACATTCTGATTAAGCTTTCAACCATTTCTCGGCTTTAGCTTGATCTTCAACTTTTAACTCAACTTCAGTCAGTTCAGAACCACCATTTTGAACTTCAAAAGTCATCAGCTCATCACGACGGAATGCATGGACAGTATACGTACCTTCCTGTTTCGCATATTTCTCGACAAGTTTCGTCGTTGCTTTAAGGCCATCAATCGCCACAATTACATCATTCGCTGAAAGGCCCGCTTTCACCCCTGCTCCATCACGACGTGCAGACTGAACCAGCACACCTTCAGGCTTATCTGCAAGTTTCAAACCAAATGGTAATGACTTGTCATTTTTCAGTGTATAGCTCACGCCAAATTCAGGTAGTAACTGATCTAAAGGCAATTCATCTGTGGTATTGATCAAATGATTAATCTGTTCTAACCAGTTATCACCCGTTAATTCCTGACATAACTCAAAGATAGTCCGTTCATTGACCTGAATGCCATTTTGCGTATTTTCATATAGCTTACGCATTAAAGCGTCCAGACTCGAGCCACGCAGACGTAGACCCAGATCAAGAGACAATGCGACTAAACAGCCTTTATTATAGTAGCTGGTACCGGCATTGTTTGAGTTTTCATCCTGACGATAGAATTTCACCCAGGCATCAAAGCTAGACTCAGACACCGACTGAATAAAACGTCCCGGGTTTTGAAGATAACGATCAATCTGCGCTTTAAGCAATGCAATATAAGATTCCTGATTGATCACGCCACTACGTAGCAGAATCAGGTCGTCATAATACGACGTAAACCCTTCAAAGATCCAAAGCAAAGAAGTATAGCCTTCTTTGTTCAGGTCATAATTCACGAAGTTTTCTGGACGAATAAATTTCACTAACCATGAATGGAAATACTCATGACTACATAGGCCAAGGAAACGCTGATAATCTTTCGATGGCTCTTCAGGCTCATCTGCTTTAGGAAAGTCATCACGCGGTGTAATCAGACTGGTTGAGTTTGGATGTTCCAGACCGCCATAGCTGTTCCCGGTGGCCATGGTCATAAAGGTATAATCACTGAATGGCGCAGAACCGAACATGGAAATTTCTGTCGCACAGATTTTCTCAATGTCCTGCTTCATACGCTGTTCATTCATCGCATGCTTGCCTGACACCACAAACTCATGCGGAATGCCATTGGCTTCAAAGCTGAAACGGGTCTGCTCTGCCAGTTCAAACGGCGCATCAATCAGTTCAGCATAGTTTTTAGCTTTTAAGGTATAACGACCTTTCACCAGACTTTTGGCCTGCATGCCCGTCGCAAGCTGGAAATGTTTCAGTTCATCCGGCAGGAATACTTCTACTTCAATTTCTTTATGTTCCTGACCTTCCAGCCCTAAACATGCACAAGCCGGGTTCACATAAAGACGGTTTTGATCCACATATGCACCACGAACAGACAGGTCATACGCATAGACATCATATTCCACCGTAATCAGTTCATGATCCGTATTGAATAAACGCCATTTATTCTTTTCAAACTTCTGGATTTGTAGCTGGCGTCCGTCCTCATCATAAGCCTTGACCGCTTCAATATGTTTGGAGAATTCGCGAATCAGGTAACTGCCCGGAATCCAGGTCGGTAAAGAAAGGACTTGCGTTGGGTCTGCTAAAAAGCGAAGAGTTACGTGAATAAGGTGCTGACGATAATCGTCAAATTCGATTTGATAATGCAACATAATGGGCGATATAAAATACAAATAAATGAGTTATAGCTTAGCTTAGCATTTTTTAGGCCAGTATTGCTTAGCTGTCGCATTTGTCTACATTTCTGACTAGCTATCCTTAAAAAAAAGGCATAGCATGCGTGAAAATTAAATCGTTCATCGACCGGTTGGTTATTAAGGAACACCTTTGAAATACATCATCTCACTGCTTGCAGTTCTCAGCCTGTTTGTGCCTGCAATTTCATATGCTGCCCTTCTGAATATTTTGCCTGAAAGCGTTGAAGCAGAAGCATGGACCATTCTTGATTCACAGTCAGGCCAGGTCATTGCCGAACACAATGCCGACGTTCAACGTGCTCCAGCTTCCCTCACCAAAATGATGGTCGCTTATATTGCATTGAAAGAAATTCAGGCGGGTAAATTAGATAAAAGTGAAGTATTAACTGCAACACCGATTGTGAAAACAGTGATGTGGGATGAGTCACAAATGTACCTGAAAGAAGGTGAGCAGATTTCGATTGATCAGCTTCTGGCAGGTCTGATTATCATGTCGGCGAATGACGCTGCTGTGACATTGGCAGAAAAAATTTCAGGTGATATTCCAAGCTTTGTCGAGCGAATGAATCGGGAAGCAAAATCGTTGGGCATGACCCATACCCATTTCCAGAATCCGGCCGGTATTACCATGCCTGAGCACTATTCTACTGCAGCGGATCTGGCGCGTTTGTCGGCAGCTGTAGTCAATCAGACTCCGGACTATCTGTATTATTCCAAGCAGCCAAGTTTTAGCTATAACAACCATTTCCACCGTGCCACTAACCGTGTGTTGCAAGTGGACTCAAGCGTCGATGGTTTAAAAACTGGCTTTACTCGTGCAGCCGGCTATAACCTGGCGCTCACTGCCAATCGTCCGACTTATGACATGGAACTACCTCACCGTCGTTTGATCGTGGTAGTTCTAGGTACCAAAAGTGCTGCCAAACGCGCTGAAGTGTCGCATAAGTTAATGAATCTGGCGTATACCTATACCCGTAATGAAGTCGCCATTAAAGACAAACAGCTACTCGCTGAATTACCGGTGATCAAATCGACTTTGAAAATGTTTAAGGTAGAGACCAAGCAGCCGCAGATTATTACCACCTCTTTATATGATCAGAATTATGCCATTGATCTGAACCAGTTCGATCAAAACCATCAACGGGTAATGTTGAATACAGGTGATGGTGTAATGCAAAGCATTGAACCGCTCCATGAAACCCAAACTCATATCAATGTAGAAATGACTGCTTCTGAGTTGATTGCACCTATGGCCAAAGTGATGCCATTAGCGACGATTCATGTCTATCAGAATAATCAGCTTATTCGTACCATCCAGATTGAAGATATGGTGGAACTTGAAGAAGCCAGTTTCTTCCAGAAATTTCTGAGCTGGTTATCCAGCTTCTTTAGCATCTTTGCAGAAAGTGCACCAAGTGCCAAACTCTATCCAATCCAGAAATAAACACTGAATACAGTTAGAAGGCCTCTCATTTGCCTTCTAACTCCCACCATAGATTTCTTCTCTTCTCTCGTCGATTTTACCTCTTCTGCCATAATTGCTACGTTTTGTAATTTGTATAACAATTCTAATCAAGACGGCCTGCTGCCCATGCCATAGTATATTTGGTCTAAATTTCTCTTATTTTTATTAGAAAAATAAATAGGTTAATAATATATGACAGCACATCGAATCGTAATTGTAGGTGGTGGCGCAGGTGGATTGGAGCTGGCTACTCAACTGGGCGAAACCTTAGGCAAAAGTGGCCAAGCGCATATCACGTTGGTAGATCAGAAACTGACACATATCTGGAAACCCTTATTGCATGAAATTGCTGCAGGTACGCTTAATCCGCATGCAGAAGAAACCAATTATTTTAGTCATGCTGCAGCTCATCATTATCACTTTGTGCTGGGAACATTTGTTGATCTTGACCGTAAAGCTAAAGAAATTATTCTGGAAACAGATTACTTTTCTAAAAAAGCTCAGCCTAAACAGAAGAAACACATCAGCTATGACACGCTGGTGCTGGCATTAGGTTCCACTTCCAATGATTTTAATACGGAAGGTGTTGCCCAATACTGTCATTTTCTCGACAGCCGCCAGCAGGCCGATGTCTTTCAGCAGGATCTGCTACATCTTTATCTCAATGCTCAAAATCAAACCTCTTCCCGTGAGCTTAAAATTGCCATTATTGGAGCCGGTGCAACTGGTGTAGAACTGGCTGCCGAGCTGGTGATCGCCAAACAAAACTTTTTTAAATATGGTCTGAACAAGATTGATCCAAATAAAGTCAAAATCACTTTGATTGAAGCCGCTGACCGGATCTTACCTGCACTGTCTGAGAAAATGGCTGAACACACCATGGAGCAGCTCAATCGTCTAGGTATTGAGGTATTAACCAGTCATAGGGTCGCTAAAGTCGATGAAGACCAGATTTATTTTGCAGATGGTTCAAGCCTCGAAGCAGAAATTAAAGTCTGGGCTGCTGGAATTAAAGCACCAGAAGTTCTGGCAAAACTTAAAGAGCTGGAAAAAGACAACATTAATCGCCTAAAAGTTTATGCAACTCTGCAAACTTTGTCAGACCCGGATATTTTCGTTTTTGGTGATTGTGCTCACTGTCAGCCTGAAGCAGATCAACCGGTTTTAGGCCCCCGTGCACAGGTCGCCAGCCAGCAGGCCGCTTTTCTGGTCCGAGCCTTAAAAGCACGCATTAATGGCGAAAGCTATTTACCGATGTTCAAGTTTTCTGACAAAGGTTCATTAGTGTCTTTAAGTCAAAACAGCGCTGTCGGTGAATTATTGGGTCAGGTCAATGTTCAAGGCTTTGTCGCGAAATCCATGTATGTATCCCTGTACCGGATTCATCAGGCCACCATTCATGGCTATACCCATGCTGGTCTGTTAACTGCCAAAGACTTTGTTACACGAAAAATTGCACCCAAGCTGAAATTGCATTGAAATTGTAAATATTGTCCTCATATATGAAAAAATCGTCATTAAACATGTCAAATTGCATTTTTTTGCTATTTTTAGTCTACAAAAATACAATTTCACTTTATGATGTACCCTTAAAAAATTGAATGGATCAATTAATATGACTGCTATTGCAAATAACCTCGTGGTTTCTTTCCACTACACATTGACTAACGCAGAGGGTGAAACTCTCGACAAATCTCAAGGTGAACCACTTGCCTATTTGCACGGTGCAGGTAACATCATCCCTGGTTTAGAAAAAGCTTTAGAAGGCAAAACTGTTGGTGAAAAATTCACTGTAAATGTTCCTGCTGCTGAAGGCTATGGCGAATATAACCCAGAGCTAGTGCAAGAAGTGCCTAAACAAATGTTCCAAGGCGTAGACAACATCCAGGCAGGCATGCAGTTCCAAGCACAAACTGATGACGGCGTTCAAATCGTAACTGTTAAAGCAGTTGAAGGTGACAACGTAGTTGTTGATGCTAACTTCCCGCTTGCTGGTCAAGATTTAACTTTCGAAGTTGAAATCGTGTCTATCCGTGAACCTTCTCAAGAAGAACTTGATCACGGTCACGTACACGGTGCAGGTGGTCACCACCACTAAGACTTCCCAGTCTTTAGCACAAAAAGGCAAAGTGAAAACTTTGCCTTTTTTATTGCCTTAAGATTTTAAATATAAAAAAGCAGGACTACTGCCCTGCTTTTCATCATTAAAATCGCGAATCACTCAAATTACGCAATCATTAACGTTTGTTATAGATCTGCATTGCTGCTGGCAGATTTTGACGCATTGCTGCGATACGCTGACTGTTCGATGGGTGAGTAGACAGGAAAGTCGCGCCAGTGCTACCACCTTCAAGCTTGTTCATTTTTTCCCAAAGAGTAATCGCTGCATTCGGGTTATAGCCAGCACGCGCCATGAGAGTTAAACCGCCCTGATCAGCACGGCTTTCTAGGTTACGTGAGTAAGGCAAGCCGATACCAATCTGGCTACCCAATTGTGCTACTGCAGCACCACCTTGTCCTACGCCCGCTGCATTTAAACCAATACCCAATGCCAGATCAGTCAGGGCTTGTGCACCAAGTTTCTGTTTCGCGTGCTCTTCCAGGGCATGGATCATTTCATGACCCATAATGGCTGCGATCTCAGCATCGGTCAGATTCAACTTATTCACGATACCGGTATAGAACACCACTTTACCACCAGGTGCGACAAAAGCGTTGACCTGATCAGATTTTAGTACGGCTAACTGCCATTGGAATGCAGTACCCGTCTGGTTCAGCTGGTTGGCATAAGGTTTTAAACGGTTAAAAACAGCATTAATACGACTATATGTCGCTGAACTGGTATCCAGCTGGCCTTTCGCTTTAGCGTCTGCCACCATGGCATTGTAGCTTTGGCTGGCTGAAGCATTTAAAGTCGCAGTATCTGCACCTGCAATATCGGCAATAGTTGTACAACCAGACAAAGTAATGGCTGCGGCTGCACCCATACCTAACAAGAATTTATTTTTCATTATAGTGACTCCACCATAAGCAAAAGGTTAATTTACATTGTAAAAAATTATAAGTTAAAGGCCGGAGCAACTAAATGTACAATTACTTCATCTTGTTATATTTTATGTAATTTTAACCCCAATACTGTATCGTAAGCCAATAAATCAGACAGACAATATTTAAACCTAAATATAAATAACACAAAGGTTTAATTTTTTCTTCTAAAATTTCACTTTTACGCTTAAAAAATAGAAAAGCATTCTGTAACAAGATGACCGGTACCAATACACAGGCAATGATCACACTCAAGCCAATAAATGCACCGTAAATAATGTCAGGATCCTGAGTTTGGGCACGGATAATCAGCATCGCAATTGTCGGTGCGCCGCCCATCGCGAATAACAAGGAATAGAACATCGTTCCCGAGATATTTTTATGCATCCTGCATACTCATATTTTATTTTGTTTTATTCTAACAAGCGCCATGCCACTGCACAGCACTTGCTGTTAAGACTTTAGTCCTGAATTTCCAAATTATTTCTTAGCTTTATATACCGTCATCGCTTCAGGCATCAGCTGTTGCAAGACTGCAATTCGGTCATCATTTGTTGGATGCGTAGATGTAAATTTATTCAGGACGCTATTGCCACGGCTGTCTTGCGCATTCATTTTTTGCCACAACGTAATCGCTGCATTCGGGTTATAGCCCGCTCGTGCCATTAGCATGAGCCCGCCTTTATCGGCACGGCTTTCCAGATTACGTGAGAATGGCAAGCCCACACCAAATTGAGCACCCATATCCAGCAGTAGCCCACCATAACCACCAGCGGACTGCCCGACATACTTGCTACCGATACTTACTGCCAAATCGGTAAGTGCTTGCGCTCCTACCTTATTTTTAGAATGTTCCTCAAGCGCGTGCACCATTTCATGTCCCATGATGGCAGCAACTTCATCGTCTGTAAGTTTTAGTGTGTCGACAATACCCGTATAGAACACCACCTTGCCACCTGGTGCGACATAGGCATTAATCTCGTTAGATTTGATCACAGCCACTTGCCAGTCAAACTTCTGCCCAGTCTGATTCAGTTGATCCGCATACGGCTTCATTTTCAGGAAAACCCGATTTACTTTTTTATAGGTGGCAGAAGTCATATCCAGAATCTGTTTCTGCTTGGCCTCTGTCAGCATCTGATTATAGCTTTGTGCTGCACTCAGATTTAATGTCGCTGAATCAGCTCCCATCAAATCTGCAACCGTAGTACACCCCGTTAATGTGGTCGCAATGACAATCCCCGCCAATAAATTTTTATATTTCATGACCTTCTCAAATATATAAGGTCAAAACATCATAAAGAATCCAAACAGGTTTTCAATCATTTTTATAAGCTTTTCCAAATAAAAAACCCTGTGAAATCACAGGGTTTTTATCATTTTCAGCTTAAAGGATTAAGCATCAAACGGATGGCGAAGAATAATGGTTTCTTCACGGTCTGGACCAGTTGAAATGATGTCGATTGGACATTCAATCAATTGTTCAAGACGTTTCACATAGTTAATTGCCGCTTGTGGCAATTGATCTAGTGATTTCGCACCGAAAGTAGATTCTTTCCAGCCTGGCATAGTCTCGTAAATTGGTTTTAAAGTTTCAAATGCAAGCGCATCAGAAGAACCAACACAGCCAGAATCAGCAGCTTCGTAACCTACACAGATTTTCACTTCTTCCAAACCGTCAAGAACGTCAAGTTTAGTCAAGCAAATACCAGACAGTGAGTTCACTTCTACTGAACGACGCAGGATTTCAGCATCGAACCAGCCACAACGACGTTGACGGCCAGTAGACGCACCAAATTCTGAACCTACAGTACCCAGGTGTTTACCAATTGCATCACCTGTATCTGTTGCAGCGTCATACACCAACTCAGTTGGGAATGGGCCTGAACCTACACGAGTAGTATACGCTTTAGTAATACCCAGTACATAGTCAAGGTGTAATGGACCAAGACCTGAACCTGAGCTTACGCCACCAGCAGTCGTGTTTGAAGAAGTCACGTACGGATATGTACCGTGGTCAACGTCAAGCAATGAACCTTGTGCACCTTCGAACATGATTTTCTTGCCAGCTTTACGGTAAGCGTGAAGTTCACCAGTCACGTCCATAACCATAGGCTCGATCACTTTGCGCCATTCGTCGCAAAGCGCAAGTACGTCTTCAACTTTAACTGCTTCAACACTGAAGAATTGAGTCAATTGGAAGTTGTGGTATTCAAGCAATTCTTCAAGCTGAGCTTTCAGATGTTCGCCACCACGTACCAGGTCAGCAACACGGATTGCACGACGTGCCACTTTATCTTCATAAGCAGGCCCGATCCCACGACCAGTTGTACCGATTTTCGCATTACCACGTTTTTTCTCACGAGCTTGGTCAAGTGCGATGTGGTGTGGAAGAATCAATGGACAGTTTGGAGAAATGCGTAGACGTTCACGTACTGGCACGCCTTCTTTTTCAAGAATATCCATCTCTTTGATGAGCGCTTCAGGTGAAAGAACCACACCATTACCAATTAAGCACAATACGTTTTCACGTAAAATACCTGATGGAATGAGGTGTAATACAGTTTTCTTACCACCAACCACGAGAGTATGACCTGCGTTATGTCCGCCTTGATAACGAACTACTGCAGCCGCTTGATCTGTGAGCAGGTCGACGATTTTACCCTTACCTTCGTCGCCCCATTGGGTACCAAGTACCACAACATTCTTGCCCATAATAGCCTCATTACATCATGCTGTTAAAGTTGAAAGTCCCACTCAGCGACATGAACACTGAGTAAAACAATTAAAGCGATTAAATCGTTTTGATGGTCCACTCACCGTCCACATTCACCAGCTGGTGAGTTGCATACGGTACTGAGTTTAAATCATCATTACCTAATAACTGAATTACACTTAAGCCTTGTGCACGGGTTGCCTGAATCGCATTTAACAGCGCAGCATCTGTACCCTTAGGTGCTACCACAACTTTAGCTGTAGCAAACTTGCCTGCACTTAAAGCATATAAGTCACAAGAGAAACCGGTTGCCGGACGTGCACGACCAAAATGCTCACCAATGCCATCATAACGGCCACCTTGTGCCAGTGCCGCAGCACGGTTCGGTGCATAAACGGCATACATCAGGCCAGTGTGATAATGGTATGAACGTAACTCGACGACATCAATCCCAATATGCAGATTCGGCCAGCGTGCCTGAACTTCATTTTTGGTGGTTTGCAGTGCATCAAATGCCTGTTTGAAGGCTGGATTTTCTAATACTTCAGCACTTAAATTCGTTTTTAAGGCATCCAGATCACTTGCAAAGCGGCCAAGCGTATAGAAGTCTGAACCAAACTTAAGATTTGCAGTAAATTCAGCTAATTCTGGCAACGCTTTACGTTGATAAAGATCAGACAATTGGCGTTCGGTTGCCTTACTTAAACCCGCTTGTGCAATCAGACTACGGAACAGCCCCACATGACCTAAATCAAGGTGGATACCGTCGGCCAGACCTGCTTCCTGAATCAGGCTGATCATCAAGTCAACCATTTCCACGTCAGCGTCAATGCTGTCTGAACCAAATAATTCTGCACCTAACTGCAATGGTGCACGTGTGGTATTAAATCCTTGAGGTTTCGTATGTAAAACCGTACCCGCATAACAATAACGAGCCACACCTTCCACTGGATGTACATGCGCATCGATACGAGCCACTTGTGGTGTCATATCGGCACGCACACCAAGCAAACGGCCAGACAACTGGTCGATCACTTTAAAAGTGGCTAAGTCTAAATCCTGATTCGATTCTGAGAGAGAAGATAGAGATTCAATGTATTCAATAAATGGCGTGTACACCAGCTGATAACCTCGAGATGCGAGGAAATCCAGTGATTGACGGCGCAGGCTTTCGATGACTTGCGCTTGTTCTGGTAATACATCAGCTACACCATCAGGTAATAACCATGTCTCTGAAATGGGCATGTTGTAAACCTAAATTCTTGTCAGCGCGGAATAAACCGCATAAAAAAATCGGGAGCACACCCGATTTCTCCTAGTCTAGCACGATCGTTTAGGCTGTGCATCGCAATTTTGATAATTTTCTCTGACTGAACAAAGGACTTAGATAGATAAACCGAACCATCTCCCTCTTATCAAGAGAAAATAGGCTGAATAAAATTTAACAACCAACATATCAACTTGATTTTCTAATATATTTCCCCAACCAAAACAATGACGAAAAACTTATTCTTGATTCAATCCTCATCTATCCAAGGGTAAGAATTTATAAAATATCAGTACTAGATGCTTAAAAATAATCCTATACAAAAACTCAATGTGGGAACTTAAATGACCAAGAAAACAGCATCATTCTGGTAGAGTTTAAAGGCACTGCAAAGACTCCTATATTTCTTATAAACTTTCTTTCCCCCTCTAGAATAAAACCTGATTATCTCATGCCTCCCTTTCAGCCACGTATTACGCCTTCTGATGCTACTCCTCTGAGTGATTTTCAGCGTGGTGTGAAAGACTGCCTACCTTTATTATTAGGTGTAATTCCTCTGGCGCTGGTCTTGGGCGCAACAGCAGCACAAAAAGATTTTAGCCTGCTTGAGGTTCCCTTGCTGACCGGGCTGAACTTTGCTGGCGGTTCCGAGTTTGCAGTTTTAGAAGCCTGGACTGATCCACCGCATCTGCTTACCTTAATCTTTATTAGTTTTCTCATTAACAGCCGCTATATTCTGCTCGGTGCCAGTTTAGTACCTTATTTAAGACATCTTCCAAATCGAAAAGTCTTTCCGGCATTATTCTTTATGGTCGATGAAAACTGGGCCTTAAGCCTGACCGATGCACAGCGTCGACTGGCACAGTTTGGTTATCGATATGCTTTTAGTCTGCCTTATTATGCCGGGCTATGTATTGTTCTTTATCTGGCCTGGGTCGGCTTTACGACACTCGGTGCCCTGCTTGGACCTGTGCTAGGTGATATTAACCGTTTTGGTTTTGATATGGCTTTCCCCGCCATTATGCTGGTCTTGCTGAAAGGCATGTGGAAAGGCTTTACTGAAGCCAGACCTTGGCTAATCAGTTTTATTTGTGCTGCTCTGGCTTATAGCTATCTACCGGGCAACTGGTATGTGCTGATTGGTGCGCTTGCAGGCATTGCCGCTGCCTTCTGGCTCATTCAGAAGGATGAAGCATGATTCAGATGAGCACTTTTATCGCAATCTTATTGGTGGCGCTAACGACTTACTGCGCCCGGATACTTGGCTATGTCTTACTCAAAAATAAAACTTTGAGCAAACGTCAGCGTAAAATTCTGGAAGTGATTCCAGGCTGTGTACTGATTTCGATGATCACCCCATATTTTTTACGAGATGATCCGGCTGATCTGATCGCTATAATAGTGACACTATTCGTTGCATCACGCTTTGGCATGCTGCCGACCATTTTGATTAGCATGGCCTCGGCAGCTATTTTAAGAACCTTACTAGTTTAAATCCTTTATATAAGGCTAAGCCAGCATGAAAGGGTCTTATGACTTTGGTTCTACTACTTTAGCGAGCAGATTTACCAGTTCTGCATTTTGCAGCTCAACTTTTTGCAGTTTGGCTGTAGTCTGATCTAGTACTTCCTGCTGTACATGCATCTTTTTCGCCAGATCCTGCATAATTTCCAAGGTCTTTTTTAAATTTTCTTCCAGATGTGCCACTTTTTCCTCAACTGGCACGCCTTCCACATTTTGTGAACTCTCATTATTATTAAATTGCAGCCAGATCAAAAAAATCACAGCCAAGGTCAGTAATATAATAAATCCCCAGATCAACATCATGTGCTTGCTCTTATTCCATTTAATTATCTTTATCTTAACGAAAAAATATCCAGATCACAGAAATATTCGGCATAAATCCAGAGCTTTTCGATCAATTACGTTCAACTTCTTATTCATTTTCTTCTAATTTTTTAATCTTGCATAAAAAAGCACCCCATTTGGGATGCTTTCAAAATAGCTTAATCTGTATAAAAGGATTCACAGAGATCCAGCAAACGGTTGGCATAACCCCATTCATTATCATACCAGGCAAATACTTTAGCCTGATGCCCCACTACCAGGGTTTGGGTCAGATCAACAATCAATGAGTAAGGCGAATGATTAAAGTCTGAAGATACTAAAGGCTCATCTGTCACAGACATGATTTCAGCAAAATCCTGACGTGCAGCGTTAATTAATAGTTCATTTAACTGATGATCAGTAATGGGTGACTGAGAAATAAAAGTCAGATCAATTGCTGCGACATTAATGGTTGGCACGCGAATCGAATAACCATCAATCCGGTTCGCCATCTTCGGCATTACGCGTTTTAAAGCACCCAAAGCTGAAGATGTGGTTGGAATAATATTTTGCCCGGAAGCACGGGCACGTCTTAAATCACGATGGGCATGATCCAGTACTGACTGATCCGCAGTCACCGCATGAATTTCAGTCATCAGTGCAGTCTCAATCCCAAAGGCATCATCAATGATTTTGACTAGCGGTACCAATGCCTGCGTAGTACAAGACACGCTAGAAATAATCTGGTCACTTTCTTTGACATCACGATGGTTGACGCCATAGACAATTGCAGCATCCACCGTATCAAACGGTGCAGCGCCGATAATCACCCGTTTTGCCCCGGCAGTAATATGCTGAGTCGCAGCCTCACGCGAACGGAATAAGCCGGTACATTCCAATACCACATCAATATTCAGTTCATGCCATGGCATTTCCACCGGATTCGCCTGTCTTAACACCTGAACTTTCTGATAAGCATCGCGATAAGTGACATGCAGGTAGGCATACTCATCTTCATAAGTCAGATCAACCTGCCCCGGGAAACGGCCATGAGTAGAATCATATTTAAATAAATGCAATAAGGTTTCAACGTCGGCAACGTCATTAATGGCAACGATGTCAAAATTAAAATCTTTCGGATTTTCAAACCATGCACGCAACACATTGCGTCCGATTCGTCCAAAACCATTAATTGCGATACGTTGCATCGACGTTCCCTACTGCGGCATAAAACTTTGTGCGCCTATATTAATGGAATTATCCAGCTGACTGATAACTATTCAGCTAAATCCACTAAAAATTACACAGAATGTCCAATATTTCATCGAAAAATTCATGCTTTGCTTGAAGTAATCCAGTCTTTCTATCAGCGAGAATTAAGATAAATTGCTGTAATGACAATAGCTTTTGATTTTGCAGGGCATTTTTCTGATTTTTCTAATATTCATTCCTTATAGTTTTATGATCTATAAATATGAAAATCATTGGTTGAACAGGCATTTTCCGTTATAATTTGGCGTTTTTAAATATTTAAGCCCCGCATTGCAGCAGAGAACCAACCTTCTTGTCAGACTGTAATGTTTTTAGCCAAATCGGAAATTATGGAGTGACTTGGTTGTGAGTACTCGTTTTATGACATCAGCTGAAATTCGCGAAGCTTTTTTAAGCTACTTTGAATCGCAAGGGCATACACGTGTCGCGTCGAGTTCTCTGGTTCCTGCCAACGACCCAACATTATTGTTTACCAATGCTGGTATGAACCAGTTTAAAGACTGCTTCCTGGGTCTGGAAAAACGTGACTACGTTCGTGCAACATCTTCACAAAAATGTGTACGTGCAGGTGGTAAACACAACGACTTAGATAACGTTGGCTACACAGCTCGTCACCACACATTCTTTGAAATGCTGGGTAACTTCTCGTTTGGTGATTACTTCAAACGTGATGCGATTAAATTTGCTTGGGAATTTCTGACCGGCGACAAATGGCTGGCACTGCCTAAAGACAAATTGTACGTAACTGTGTATCACACTGATGACGAAGCGTTTGATATCTGGAATAAAGAAGTTGGTCTAGATGCCAGCCGTATTATCCGCATTGGTGATAACAAAGGCGAAAAATACGCATCAGACAATTTCTGGGCAATGGGCGATACTGGTCCTTGTGGTCCATGTTCTGAAATCTTCTATGATCACGGTGAGCACATTTGGGGTGGCCTGCCTGGTACACCTGAAGAAGATGGCGACCGTTTCATCGAAATCTGGAACAACGTATTCATGCAGTTCAACCGTACTGCGGATGGCGTCCTGCACCCTCTTCCAGCACCTTCTGTTGATACCGGTATGGGCCTTGAGCGTATTTCTGCGGTTCTGCAACATGTCAACTCTAACTATGAAATCGACCTGTTCCAAAACCTGTTAAAAGCTGCTGCTGAAATTATCGGTCTAGATACTTCAGATATTGAAGCGAAAGCACAAGCTGAAAACAAACCGGTTGAATACCCTGCTTCACTTAAAGTGGTTGCTGACCATGCACGTTCATGCTGCTTCCTGATTGCGGATGGTGTGAACCCTTCGAATGAAGGTCGTGGTTATGTACTGCGTCGTATCATCCGCCGTGCCGTTCGTCACGGTAACAAACTGGGTGCGACTGGTTCATTCTTCCACAAAATGCTTCAGCCTTTAATTGATGTAATGGGTGCTGCTTATCCAGAGCTTGAAGCAAACAAAACACGTATCGAAGCTGCATTGCTGAAAGAAGAAGAACAATTCGCGAAAACACTTGAGCAAGGTCTGAAATTGCTTGAAGGCGAATTGGCAAACCTGAAAGGTTCTGTGATTCCAGGTGAAATCGTATTCAAACTTTATGATACTTACGGCTTCCCAACTGACCTTACAGCAGATATCGCACGTGAACGTGATTTAACGATTGACGAAGCTGGCTTTGAAAAAGAAATGGCTGCACAACGTCAACGCGCACGTGATGCCGGTAAATTCGCAATCGACTATAACAGCGTTGTTAAAGTTGAAGGCGAAACTCAGTTTGAAGGTTATGACGCGACAGCAGGTCAAGGTCAAATCATCGCAATCTACAAAGATGGCGAACAGGTTGACGAAGTGGTTGAAGGCGACGAAGCATTAATCGTTCTTAACCAGACTCCTTTCTATGCAGAAAGCGGTGGTCAAATCGGTGATACAGGACTCTTCAAAAACGATACCGGTATTTTCGAAGTTCAAGATACCAAAAAATCTGGTGGTGCATTCGTTCACCAAGGTATCGTGACTATGGGTAACTTGAAAGTTACTCAAAACGTGGAAGCAACGGTTAAAGCCGACATTCGTGCCGCAACTGCACGTAACCACTCTGCAACTCACTTGCTACACGCTGCCCTACGTCAAATCCTGGGTTCACACGTACAACAAAAAGGTTCATTGGTTGCGTCTGACGTATTACGTTTCGACTTTGCTAACGATCAGCCTGTAACGTTTGAGCAACTGCAAGAAATTGAACGTCTGGTAAATGCCGAAGTGATTGCCAACACGCCTGTTACCACTGAACTGCTCGACATCGAATCTGCGAAAGCCAAAGGTGCGATGATGCTGTTCGGTGAGAAATACGGTGAAGAAGTTCGCGTATTGTCTATGGGTTCAGTGATTGACGAAAAAAACTTCTCAATCGAGCTGTGTGGCGGTATTCACGTGAAACGTACAGGTGACATCGGTCTGTTCAAAATCACTTCTGAAGGTGGTGTCGCAGCAGGTGTACGTCGTATTGAAGCCGTAACCGGTACTAAAGCGGTTGAAGCCGTACAGAAAGTCGATCGTGATGTTCAATATATCAATGGTTTGTTAAAAGCACAGAACCATCAAACAGTCGAAAAAGTTGAAGCTGTGGTGGACACTGCGCATCAATTGCAAAAACAGATTGAACAGCTGAATCAAAAATTGGCAAGCCTACAAGCCGGTGAACTTTTAAGCCAGGTTCAAGAGCTTGCTGGTCGTAAAACATTAATCACGACTGTTCAGGGTATGGATGCGAAAGCACTACGTAACCTGCACGATGGTGTGAAATCAAAATTAGAAAATGCAGTCATTGTTCTTGCAGGTGTAGAGGGTGACAAGGTTAGCTTGATTGCATCTGTAGCTAAAGACTTTACTGCTTCTATTAAAGCAGGTGACATCATCAAACACTTGGCAACTGAGCTAGGTGGTAAAGGTGGTGGTAAACCTGACTTGGCACAAGGTGGCGCGCCACTTAACGAGAAGTTTGCTCCAGTGATGGCTGATTTAGCAGCTTGGCTTGAAGCAAAATAAAAACTTCATTTTGTGTAACTGACCCTGATCGGAAAATCAGGGTCATGGTTTATATGGAACAACTATGGCATTAATCGTTCAAAAATATGGCGGTACCTCAATGGGTACTCCCGAGCGCATTCTCAATGTTGCTCGTCGTGTGAAGCGCTGGCATGACCATGGCCACAAGATGGTTGTAGTCGTATCTGCTATGAGTGGTGAAACCAACCGCTTGCTTGCTCTCGCGAAAGCCATTACCGAAACCCCTGACCCACGTGAACTTGACCAAATGGTTTCTACGGGTGAACAGGTAACGATTTCCATGTTAGCTATGGCGCTGAATTCAATTGGCGTTGAAGCTAAATCTTTAACTGGTCGCCAGGTTGGTATTAAAACTGACAGTGCATTCACCAAAGCACGTATCGAATCTATTGATACCGATGTATTGACTGAAAACCTGGATGCAGGCCGCGTGATCGTGGTGGCTGGTTTCCAAGGCTTTGATGCTGATGGCAATACCACAACTTTAGGCCGTGGTGGTTCTGATACTTCAGGTGTCGCACTTGCTGCAGCGCTTAAAGCGGATGAATGTCAGATTTACACAGACGTTGATGGCGTATATACGACTGACCCTCGTGTTGCGCCTAAAGCGAAAAAAGTAGACCGTATCTCTTTCGAAGAAATGCTGGAAATGGCATCTTTAGGTTCTAAAGTTCTTCAAATTCGCTCTGTAGAATTTGCAGGCAAGTACCAAGTGCCTTTACGCGTACTCTCAAGCTTCGATAATGACAATGATGGCGCATTTGACGAAGACTTCAAAAACAACGTCGGAACTCTTATTACTACTGAACTGGAAGACAACATGGAACAGCCAATTATCTCTGGTATCGCGTTCAACCGCGACGAAGCTAAACTGACTATTCTGGGTGTTCCAGATGAGCCAGGTATTGCATCTAAAATTCTTAAACCAATTGGTGATGCCAATATCGAAGTGGATATGATTATCCAGAACGTTGAAGAAGATGGTACAACTGATTTCACGTTTACTGTAAACCGCGGTGAACTCGCTAAAGCCAAAAAAATCCTTGAAGAAACTGCTCAAGCGATTGGCGCACGTGAAGTTGCAACTCGTGATGACATCGTAAAAGTGTCTATCGTAGGTGTAGGTATGCGTTCTCACGCTGGTGTAGCGAGCAAAATGTTCACTGCCCTTGCTGATGAAGGCATCAACATCCTGATGATTTCTACTTCTGAAATCAAGATTTCAGTAATTATCGAAGAGAATTATCTTGAGCTTGCAGTTCGCTCACTTCACACTGCGTTTGGTTTAGACCGTGAACATGGTGAATCTAGCGCACGCGCTTAAGAGAACTACAAAATACCGTCATTGTCTGACAGTATTTCATTAAATCTCTACAAAAATGCAGGGCCACTATAGTTTTTTTTATAGTGGCTCTGTTATATTAAGCCTAAGGATTTTCAACAGTCTGGATAGTTAACCTCTTCATTTCATGGACAGGACTTTCTATTCAAACTTTAATTATATAATTTTAGGTTGTATTTTTTTATTACATTCAATAGATTGCAGGTTTTGCATTTTGCAAGGAGAGAAACATGCTGATTTTGACTCGACGCGTCGGGGAAACTTTAATGATCGGAGACCAAGTCAGCGTGACTGTACTTGGCGTAAAAGGCAACCAGGTTCGTATTGGGGTAAATGCTCCGAAAGAAGTCTCTGTACACCGTGAAGAGATTTACCAGCGTATCCAGCATGAACGTGCAATGCATGAACATCTTCAGCATATTGACCAGGATTATCAGCCTTCTTCTTATGAAGATGATAACCAGACACAAAATAACTTTAACCGTTAATTTTGTATGAATATAAAAGCGGCTTTTAAGCCGCTTTTAATTTGTCTAATTTTCAACTGCATAGCAAAATAATCAGACTTTATCCTGCCTGCTGCTGATCAAGCAACGCTGCCAGCACTTTTTTCACCGGTCCGAAACTACGACGGTGCTCATCAATCACCCCGTGTAAGGCAATCGCTTCAAAATGTGCTTTGGTCGGATAACCCTTATGCTTGGCAAAGCCAAATTGTGGATACTTCTGATCCATCTCTACCATCTGGCGATCCCGGGTCACTTTTGCCAGAATACTGGCTGCCGAGATTTCAGGATGCAGAGCATCCCCACCTACAACCGCATCACAGCTCATCGCAAGACCCTGAGGAATCTTGTTGCCATCGACCAGTACATGTTCCGGCTGAATGCTTAATGCTTCCACAGCGCGGCGCATTGCCAGCAAAGAGGCCTGCAAAATATTATGCTCGTCGATTTCTGCCGCAGAGGCTTCAGCGATGGCCCAAGCCAGTGCTTTTTCCTGAATCTCAATAAAAAGTTTTTCGCGCTTCTTCTCGCTTAGCTTCTTGGAATCATTTAAGCCCTCAATCGGGTTATTCGGATCCAATATCACAGCCGCAGCGACCACCGATCCTACTAATGGCCCACGCCCTGCTTCATCTACACCAGCAATATTCATTTTATTTCCCATAAAAAATAGGCTGAACCAGTCAGCCTATTCAAATTTGATTTTGACTTAGTTTACCGCTTCAGCCACGCAAGCGTTAATAGTATTTGCAACGACATTGCCTACAATAGTTGCACGTGCTGCTGGGTCAATTGCTGCAGTCGCCAAATCTACCGCAGTCACGTTTTGTGGTGCTTTTTCACTCACGCAACCACAAATTTCAGACTGGATATTCTGTTTTTGTGTTTCTGTCATTAAACGTGTTGCAGTTTGCCAAGCCGGAATATTATTTAGTTCAGTAACACATTTTGCATTGATGGCAATTTTAATGGCTGCAGAACCGAGTTGCTGACCTGTACTTGCTTGAGTTGGGGTGCCTGTACCTTGGGGTGCTACGCAGGCAGAAAGAACAAGTGCTAATGGAGCAACAACAGCCAATAATTTTTTCACGGATTTTATCCTTTTTTCAACTTTTAAAATATGCAGCTATTGTGCCGAAGTTTATCGCAATAAGAAATCTAAAAATGCGCCATGATGTCTAATCTGCGCACAGCCAGATTCACAGCCATCACAGGAAAGAAGACTCACTACTCATTTAAGGGTAAGGCCTGAATAAGCCAGCACCCAAAAATCCTTAATTGATAAACTCGCCCATACAGCCTTTTAAGCTATTGGCAATTGCTTTACGGGTCAGCTCTTTTTTAGTTTCTTCATCAACGGTTGCTTTTAACAGGGTTTTAGCCGGAACACCTTCCAAGGCATGCTCACCTACACAGCCACATACTTTTTGCTGTAAATGCTGTTTATTGGCTTCAGCCATGAAATAAGTACCCATTTTCCAGACTTTGGAATCTTTCAGCTCTTGGCTACACTGATATTCAATCAGAGGTTTCAGGGCTTTCTGAGTCATTGAGGTATCTGCACAAGCAGGATTGATTAAGCTAACAGCCAGAACAGGCCACAGGAATTTTAATTTCATCTTTGGTTCACAGATCAGATTAAATAAAAAGGCAGAGCGAACTCCACCCTCTTTGGGCTAACAAATTTACTGGAATGATATTTTAAACGAGTGCCTGAATCAGGCTGATCCATTTCTGTTTTTCAGCATCAGAAATAAATGAAGCTTCAAAAGAATTGATCGCCAGCTGTTTTAGCTCATCATTGCTTAGGTCCAAAGCTTCAGCAATGGCAATGAAATTGTCATTCATATAACCACCGAAATACGATGGATCATCTGAATTCACTGTGACATGCACGCCGTGCTGCAACAGGCGACGGATATTATGCTGCTGCATATCATCTACCACACACAGTTTCAGGTTTGAAAGTGGACATACTGTAAGCGGCATCTTCTCTGCAATCAAACGCTGCATCAATTCTGGATCTTCCTCAGAACGTACCCCATGATCAATACGGTTTACTTTTAATAAATCCAAAGCTTCCCAGACATATTCTGCCGGACCTTCTTCACCCGCATGTGCAACCACCAGAAAACCGGCTTCACGCGCTTTGGCAAAGACACGTTCAAACTTAGACGGTGGATGCCCGACTTCACTTGAATCCAGCCCTACTCCAATGATTTGATCTTTATAAGACAGCGCTTGCTCTAATGTCTCAAATGCTGCCTCTTCACTTAAATGACGTAAGAAGCACATAATCAGATGTGAAGTAATGCCTAATTTAGCTTTCGCATCATCACAGGCTCTCTGCAAGCCATTGATCACGGTTTCAAAAGCAATGCCACGATCGGTGTGGGTTTGCGGATCAAAGAACATTTCAGTATGCACGACATTGTCATCTGCGCATTTTTCAAAATACGCCCAGGCCAGATCATAAAAGTCCTGTTCATGAATCAGAACATTGGCGCCCGCGTAGTAGATATCTAGGAAAGATTGCAGATTATGGAAATTATAAGCCTGCTTTACTTCCTCAACCGATTTATAAGGAATGCTAATTTCATTACGCTGTGCAATTGCAAACATTAACTCAGGTTCAAAGGTACCTTCGATATGCACATGCAGCTCAGCCTTTGGCAAGGCCTGAATCAATTCAAGACGGTTCATCGCTACTCCTGATTAAACCTGAGAAAAATAAAAAAGGGTGCAAACTGAGTTTACACCCTTTTGATATTCGACAAAAATTAGCCGCCAAACATCCAGAACTTCAATGCCCACAGTACTGCGATGATCCATACCATGTATGGAACAGTTTTCGCTTTACCTGTCAACAGTTTAATCAGCGCATAGCTGATAAAACCCATTGCGATACCATCTGCAATTGAGTACGTAAATGGCATGAATACAATGGTCAGGAACGCCGGAACCGCTTCAGTAATATCATCCCATTCAATATGGACAATACCCTGAATCATCAATACACCGACAAATAGCAATGCTGGTGCAGTTGCAAAGCCTGGTACAGATTGAGCCAATGGAGCCAGGAACAGGCAGGCAATGAACAGCAAGCCAACCACAACTGCAGTCAGACCGGTACGACCACCTGCTGCAACACCCGCTGATGACTCAATATAAGGTGTAGTTGAAGAAGTACCCAAAGCAGCACCTGCAACAATCGCAGAAGAATCGGCAAATAATGCTTTTTTCAGACGCGGCAATTTACCATCTTTTAACAAACCTGCACGATGTGAAACACCTACTAGCGTACCAGTAGAGTCAAACAGATCGACCAAGAAGAATACGAAGATCACACCGATCAGGCTGGCTGTAAACAGACCTTGAAAGTCCATTTGCAGGAAGGTTGGTGCCAGTGAAGGAATTTGACCCACTACACCTTGGAACTGGTTATAACCTAAAGCAGTAGAAATCGCAGTGATTACCAAAATACTGATAATGATCGCACCACGTACTTTGAAGTGATGCATTACCACCACTAACAGGAAGCCAAGTAGCGCAAGCATAACAGTTGGCTGTTTCAAATCACCCAGACCCACCAAGGTCGCTTGATTATCAACAATGATGCCAGCATTTTTCAGTGCAACCAGGGCCAGGAACAGGCCAATACCACCGCCAATCGCCAGTTTGAGTGACATTGGAATGGCATTGACAATCGCCTCACGTATTTTGAACATACTGATGGCAATGAAGACCAGACCAGATACAAATACTGCACCTAATGCAGTTTGCCAAGGCACACCCATTCCCAGACAGACTGAGTAGGTAAAGAAGGCATTCAGGCCCATACCCGGTGCAAGTGCGATTGGATAATTGGCAATTAGCCCCATCACCAGACAGCCAATTGCGGCTGCAAGACAGGTGGCTACAAAGACAGCCCCATGATCCATCCCGGTTTCGGATAAAATCATCGGATTAACAATAATGATGTAACACATTGTCAGGAACGTGGTTACACCTGCCAGAACTTCTGTACGGAAACTGGTTTTGTTTTCACTCAGTTTGAACAGACGTTCCAGCATATTTTCTGAAGATGGATTAGGAGTCGTCATGACCTAGCCCCTATTGAGTAAACTTTATGCTTTAAGCATGCCGCCGAATCCAGGAAATTTTATAGAAAACTTCATGAATTTTAAGGATCTGTTAGCAACGAATATGCCAGCTTCGCCCTTTAGCGGGTCAAAATGTTTCAATAGCGAACAGTAAGAAAACTGCGCTAGAAAAACTCAAAAAACAATCTAAACAAAAAAGCTGCATAACCCCTATGCAGCTTTTTTCATCATTAGAATCAAATACTTAATTTAAGTAAATTTGATCTAACTTTATCTTTTGCAAATTATAACACATTGATTTCTGATTGCTTCTTAGAATTTATATTTTATTAAAAATTAATATAATCTAGTTCTACTATTATTAAATTTTCTTTTATTTATTATAATTTTATTTTTATCTTTTTACCTGTTTCCCTAATCAAAGAGCTTAGTACAAATCTATTAAGGTCGGGGCCGATTTGCATTCAGCAATTTAGTTGAATGTTGTACTTCTTTCAGAATCTGATGAAGCTCTTCATGTTTTCTTGTTTCGGCCTGTTGGTGAACACAATAACCGAGTAAACCCACCATCAGCACAAAAATAGGAATTGTATAAATTTTCATTTTTGTAGTTGAGTTATGTAACAGCATTGAAATTATGCTAACAAAATAACAATAAAATTGTGACATAGTTTACAAATAACCCGATAAAATGCAGTTTTTTCAAATATTTAGGGTCTTTTCATTCTTCGTTTTTTTATACTTCTTATTCAATTAATCATAATTTTCTGAGCCATATTTTTTTATTTTTTAGTCATTTTTTGAATATTAAAAGAAATTAATTGATTGATTCTATTTTTTATTTTTTTAGAAATTTGTCTTTACTATATAAATTTATCGAGTGAAAAATATCTTTTAAAGCTCCCTATAGCTTTCATTATTTTATTTAGCTTTTCTTCTAAAAAATTTATCCATTTCCTGTTAAAAATTCTTCTAAATAAATGATATTTTGGAAGTTCCTTCCCTTTTTTTTAATTTTTATTCAATTCAATATTGCTAAACTTAAATTCACCCAAGACTTTTAAGAAAATTTCTTCATTCAGCCTTGGGTAAATCTTTTACCTTAAGCAGCTAGCTGCTCATCACGTCTAAATACCAACTCACCTTTTAATGAACTTTCAGCATCAAAATAATACCCATCGGTATTAAAGGCTTTTAAGTCTTCAGTTCGTTTGATCTTGTTTTCAATGATAAAGCGCGCCATTAAACCACGAGCTTTCTTGGCATAGAAGCTGATGACTTTATATTTGCCATTTTTCTGATCTAAAAATACCGGCTTGATGATTTCAGCCTGAATTTTGCTTTCTTTCACTGCCTTGTAATATTCATCAGAGGCAATATTGACCAGAATTTCAGACTCTGCTGCTGCCAGATCATGATTGATCAGGTCAGTGATGGTTTGTCCCCAGAACTCATAGAGATGAGCACCACGTGGGTTAGTCAATTTGGTTCCCATCTCCAGACGGTAAGGCATCATCAGATCCAGCGGACGCAATAAGCCATATAGGCCGGATAACATACGCAGATGGTTCTGTGCGTAATGAATCTGATCCTGCTTTAACTGGTAAGCATCCAGACCGGTATAAACGTCCCCTTTAAAGGCAAAGATTGCCTGACGAGCATTGGAAAAATCAAAATCTGGCTGCCAGTCTCTAAAGCGTTCCGCATTCAGATTGGCAATTTTTTCACTGACGCTCATTAAGCTGGCAATTTCAGTTGCGGATAACTTGCGGGCAACTTCTATCAATTCCTGGGAATGTTCCAGCAATCTTGCCTGAGTAAATTGATCGGTAGGTAAAGGTGTTTCGTAATCTAGAGTCTTGGCTGGAGAAATTAAAGCAAGCATAGCAACCTGGTTAAAAAATGATTAATCAAACTATATCAGTAGACTTATTTTAATTCCAATTCATGTTTTTAGGGTCTGTTGACACTTACTGTTCATAATTAACCCTATAACGGTAGCCATAAAAATATACAGGCTAAGGCAACAGAACTTTGATAATTTCTTTTGAGCTTGTCATATCGAGTAGCTATTCCTCTAAATTGCTTTAATCTACAAAACATATTTTCAACTAAATGCCTGATTTTATATAAATACCAGTCCATATGGTCATTGTTCGATTGGCTATTCGTTTTCTTTGGTATATTCGCTTTAGTCCCTGTTTTCCTGATCTGTTCACGCAGTGGTTCTGAATCATAGCCTT